>NZ_JBFUHV010000104.1:0-30672 GCF_056402215.1 Rhodococcus sp. P4_B6
CGCCTTGACCCGCCCCGACCAGACTGTTCTAGTACAAGGGTGGAACAGGCAGCGGAATCGACCCCAGCTGGGGCCGCTCGGCCCGGTGGTGAGTTCTTCGCTGCCCCGACCGAGGTGAACCACCGCCGTTACGAGGCGCTGCGCGCCTACCTGTTCGAAGGTGCCTCGGCCGCACAGGCTGCCGCCCGGTTCGGCTACACGCCGGCCGCCCTGAACTGCCCTGGATCGAGTGGAGACTTCGTTCAGGCCACCTCGAGGACCGAGGCGGCGGTGGGACGCTGTTCACGGTAGCGCGTCTCGTACTCGATCGGCGACAGGTAGTCGATCGAGGAATGCAGCCGGTCCGCATTGAACCAGCGAATCCACTCGGCAGTCTCCCGCTCCACCTCGTCCCGCCCGGACCACAATCGGTCCCGGTCGATCAACTCGGTCTTGTAGAGCCCTATGGTCGATTCCATCATCGCGTTATCGAGGGCGTCCCCGACGCTGCCGATCGAGCCCGCGATGCCCGATTCGGTCAGCGCGTCGACGAAGATCCGTGAGGTGTATTGCGACCCCGCATCCGAGTGGTGCACCAAACCCGTTGCGGTGAACAGTAAATCGGCTCTCTTGCGGGTGAACAACGCCTGTTCGAGCGTCGCGCCGACCAGCGGGGTGGTCTTGGTGGTCATCACCCGCCAGCCCAGGATTCTGCGGGAGAAGACGTCGACGCAGAACGCGGTGTAGACGAACCCGGCCAACGTCCACACATAGGTGAAGTCGGCGACCCACCACTGGTCCGGACGCTGCGCCGCGTCCCATTTCCGCTCGATCAGATCGGGGTGCCGCGGCGCCCGATCATCACGCTCGGTGGTGCTCGTAAGGCGGCGGCCACGGACGACCCCGACGATGCCGGCGATCCGCATCAGGCGGGCCACCTGATCGCGTCCCATGTCGTGACCAGCGCGTTTCATCGTCCGCCAGAGTTTGCGGACGCCGTAGACACGCTTGTTGGCGACGAACGCCCTGTGGACGGCGTTCGCGGCGTAGGCGTCGGCCAGCTCGGTGTCCGAGACGCGTCCGCGCTGCTTGACCTTGTAGTAGGTGGACGGGGCGATACTGATGCCGTGCTCGGTGAGCACGGCACAGATCGGGTCGACCCCGAAACGGGAACGGTAGGCGTCGATGTAGTCGACGATCACCGCAGTCGGCGGTCGACCTCCGCCGCCGCGAAAAACGCGCTCGCGGTCTTCAGAATCTCGTTGGCTCTGCGTAATTCGGATACTTCTCGGCGAAGCCGGGCGACCTCGTCCGACACGTCAGATGTTACAGACGATGCGCCGGGTGCCTGGCGGCTCTCCTCCCGCTCGATCCAGTTCCGCAGCGTCGCCGGCGCGATGTCGAGCAGCTCGCCGACATGGCGACGGGCTGCGACCTTCGAGCCTCCACGCTCCTCGATCCGGTCCCGATACATCCGGACGGCACGCTCCTGGGTCTCGGCGTCGTACTTCTTCGGTGCAGGCATACCAGCATTCTCCTTGCTAGATCAGAAGCCTCCACCTCGTCCAGGACGGTTCAGCACACCTTCGCCGCTGCCGTGGCAGGTCGGCCCGAGGCGGTGGCCTTCGCCGAGACGAACGGGTGGATCGTCGGCGAGCGCACGTGGTGCCCGATGTGCGCGGCGGCCCACACCTCCCGCCGCACAGCCTGAAGTCGCCGGTCCACAGCCGTGACCCGGAACTCCGGGGCGGTTGCCGGGCTGTGAGGATGAACTCGAACATTTTTCGTCTTGCATTGAAGGGAACAGGGTCTGATGGGGGAGCTGGCCGCGGCGAGCACGGTACATGTGATGGTGTCGTACTGGTGGAGCCGCGGCGACGGTCTCGCCAACCACCAGCTCGGCCAGATCCTCACCCGCGCAGCAGGTGTGGATGATGTTGATCTCACCGATCCGCAGTCGCTCGACCGGGCCTTACGTGTCGCGGTCGCCGATCCCGCGGTGCTGGCCGAGCTGGACCAGTGGTGGCAGATGGTCGAAACCCGCAGGGCCGGAAACGGCACCCGCAACCCGGGTCTGGGCCTGGATCAGTCGATTCGGTACCTCACCGACCGCCTCGACGCCGTCACCGTCACACCGGAGGCGCTCGGCGAGTGCCGCCGGCAGGTCGCCGCGGTCGATCAGACGATCATCAGCGCGAAGAACCTCCCCGAACTCGCGCACCCGGACGCCGAGATGCTCGACCTCCTCGGCCGCTACCTGGAGGCACGTTCCCGCGTTCTGGCCCTGACATGACGACCCCACCCGGGTGAGCCGGTGCCGGGCGCGGGCCACAGGGGTGGACCGGCGAACCGCCACCCCCGGAAGCGACCTGCCAGCATTGCCATTAATGCGTGCATTGCCTGGCGATGCTGGCGATTCGGTGACTAGTGGGGACGTGTCGTTCCCTCTGGTCATGCCGCGTATTGGCCGCGGTGGTTCAGAGGTTCCAGAGTTGGAGCAGAGCGGTCCGCAGGCTGGGGGAGGCGATCCGGTGATCGGACCGGAGCCGGGGGCCCGGGTGCCCGAGGTCGGCGAGGGTCTGCTCGGCCTCCGAAACTGGGATGGGGGAGAGGTCCGCTCGGCTGCGCAGGAGGTGACCGACGGCGCCGCGGCTGTGGAGGATCGCGATCGCCTCGGAATCCACGACCGCTGGGGGGTAAATCCACTCGTTGTCGGCGGTGACGAAAATCAGGACGTCACCACGCTCGAGGCGGCTCTCGGACTTGTCGTGGTGGAACCATTCGAGCTGGTACTTCGCTGCCGGCCCGGCAGGGCCGCGATGCCGGCGCGCCTGCGCGGCCCACGTGTGCTGCTCGGTAGGACCGGGCGTGAAGTCGACGGTGTGCCGCAGAAACATCCGGGGGATCTTCGCGGGCAGGAACCCGGGGTCGGCGCGCCCGCGGCTCGTGACCCCGGGCAGTGGTACCGCCCGACCGATCTGCCACTGCGCGGTGGCGTTGTCGAGGAACGCCTGATCGACCTCGGTGATCTCCTCAATGCCGTCGATGAACGCCCGCACGGCGGCGACGACCTCCGGGTCGTCGGTGATGACCGCGGCCTCCTCGGCGAGGGTGGAGCTGTGAGAGGCGTTGGCGGAGCCGATGACCGCCCGCCGGTCGGTGGCGATGACATCGGCGTGCAGGTTCGGTGACGACAGCACCCGCACCCCGGCGTCCACGTAGTACGCGAGCGCGACCGGGGAGGTCGCGTGGGCGCGCACCGCGGCGCGGGAGGCGTTGACGACAAGGACATCCCCGGCGCGCAGCGGCAGCAGGGTAGGGGCGTCCTGGCCGAGGTGCGCGACCGCGGCACGGCGGGGACCGCGCGTGCGGATCGCGCGGGTGATGTGCGGCCACGGACTCGGCCCATGGAACGTGGTCCCCATACCCGGAAACGGTAGCGGGTGCGAACACCCGGTTGGGTGGATCCGCGATCGGCGGGCTCACAGACCGTACAGTGGATTCAGGCCGCTGACCTGTGAAGATGACACGTCCCCTTTCCCGCGCGGGGACCGATTCGCGCAGCCCGCTACTGGTGTGAGGCGGTTGCCGTCACGGGCGCGGCCATCGGTCGATTCGGTTCGGCTGCTCGGTACCACCCACGCATGCCGAGGCCGAATACGTCGAGGTTGACCTGTGTCGGGGTGGGGTGCGTCCACGCCTGGGGTGGGTGAACGGGTCCCCTGGGGTTGCTTCAGTTCGGGCGCTGGAGTGGGCAGAGTTGTCTCTGTCACCGACGCACCTCCCCGACATCCTCAGGAGCGAATGAATGATCAACGCCCGCCGAACCTTTACCGCCATCGCCTTCACTGCCTTTACGGTCCTGAGTGCGGCCGGGGCAGCGTCCGTCGCTCAGGCCGAGCCGATCGGCCCGAACGGTCCCACCGGTGGTCCGTGCCCGATCGTGAACACGGACTCGAACGGAAACGAGACGGTGACATACGGCAAGCCCGGCGACCGCAATGGCGCCCTGGTGTGCGGTGCGGACGGCGAATGGACGGTCGGCAAGACCAAGGCCAACCCCGGGCAGATCCAGATCCAGCCCGGACTCTCCCGCGGGTAACCGACAGCAGCCTCCGCCATCACCTCTCGAGGGTGAGTGCCCCGCATCGATGCCGATGCGGGGCACGACCGGTTCCGGGCCGGTGCGTCAACAGTCTCGAACGATCACCGTGGGATGCGAGATGACTCCGCACGCGCACGGCCCAGCGGCCCGCGGCGGATCGTGCACGGTGGGTTCACGGTGGGTTAAGGGCTGTATTCCGACTTGCTTAGGTGGCATGAGCGACTGCTGTACGTGCTCGGGTGACGAAGTTAGGGCTTGATCCACGACTCAAGCCAACGGAACCCGTGCTGCGGATCAAGGACCACAGTCCAGTCCCCCGATCCTTCCGTCAGCCCCGTCGTCCTCCACAAGCGCGGCAGCCTTGGCGAACTGCTGCTTGATCGCATCATGTACCAGGTTCTCGTGGGTTGTCAGAAAGATCACCACACCTGATGTACTTCGTCGAGCACCACGACAATCTGTGGAATGAGCAACGTCTCACAGCGGATCAGCTGATTCCGATGGCCCTGCGGCTCTTCGTTCTTCTGTTCCTGTCTGCTGTCGGCTACGTGGTAGTCACTGCGATGTCGCCATCGGCATCACGTCGCTAGGAGAGGGCAGTATCAGGCCGTCGTCGGAATGGTGAATAGTGCGGGCAGGAGACGACCTGTCGAGGCACGGGATACTTCGCGTGCCGAGTCCTGTCCGATCCGTCATTCACCAGCGTTCCTCAGCCGGTCTCACGGCAACACCTCGAGACCCAGGGCCTGGGGCGGGCCTTCATCGACTACCTCGAAAACGACTGGGACGACTTCGTCGCTTGATTACACCCCGAGCCGCGGTGCCGGGCTGTCGATGCGGCCGGCCACCGTGGCCGAGGACGCCCGGACCACCAGGACGGGTTCGAGCGCGACACTCGAAACGTCCTCTCCTTCGATCAACGACACCAGCCGCTGTGCGGCGGTCCGACCCATCAACCCGAGGTCTGTCCGGACGCTGCTGAGGGGTGGCTCGAGATATGCAGCCTGCGGAATGTCGTTGTATCCCACCAACGCAACGTCGTGTCCGACTCGCATGCCGTGATCGCCGAGGGCGCGGCCCGCGCCTATCGCAGTGTGGTCGTTGGCGCAGAACAGGGCCGAAGGGCGTTCGCGCTGAGCGAGCAGGGACGTGACGTACCGGTGCCCGTCCTCAACGCCGAACCCCCCGGCTTCGGGGCTCGACAGCACGGTGACCTGCGGGTGCCCTGCCATGACCTCCATGAATCCGGCTACTCGATCGATCGAGGTACTTGCCGCGGCCGGACCCGGCACCACGGCCACCCGCTCGTGTCCCATTGTGACGAAGTGCTCTGCCACCAGAGAGCCGCCGCGTCGGTCGTCGGCTGTCACCGATACCGCATCGTCGGACCGGCGCATCGCGAAGACGTACGGCACCGAGCTCGATTCGAGCTGGTGTGGAACCTCACGCCCCACCTCGGTGTCGCACAGTACGAATCCGTCGACTTTCCTGCTGAGGAGATGATCGATAGCCTCGGACCGCACCTCCGGATCGCCGTGGGTGGCGATGACCGCTGACAGGTATCCGAGTTCTCGCGACGCTTCCTCGATGGCGGTCGCCAGTATTGCCATCACGATGTCGCTGAGGACCGGAACGACGACACCGAGCATGCGCGAGCGCCCGCTCCGCAAGCTGGACGCAACCGGGTTGGGAACGTATCCCGCCTCGCGAGCCAACTCTTGGACCCGTTTGATCGTGGCCGCGGCCACTCGTCGGTTGTCACCGCGCAACGCACGGGACACGGTCGAGACGTCGACGCCGGCAAGTTCCGCCAGTTGCTTCATGTTCATGGTGGACAATCTTGTTCCCTCCCCGTAGACCCATCGTCGCGGCATATCGTTGCGAAGGCGAAACACCGATTGGGCCCATCGAGCCGGGCCCGCAGCACTGCCTGAACGGTCCATCCTACGCCAATCGATTGTTATGCCGCATCGCCCACGCCGCCGAGATCGAGGTCGAACCGCGTGGGCGCTGTCGGTCTCGGCGCCCCTGAGTGCGTCGATGAACTCGGGGCAGCAGACTGGCAGCAGATCGGGGCTCGTAGAGTCGGTGAGCCGATCTGTCTTAAATGGCGTCAGCGGTCATCGGCACGAAAATCGTCGCCTGGCTGTCTGGATTCCGGGTGCTGACATCAATGGGGAAACTAGAAACTAGGCATCGTGACGGGTAACGGCTCGAGTCGCCGATGATCAATGGCTCAGGCTGGAGGTTTCCGCCAGGCTCATATTGCGGGTCTCCGGCGCCCACATTGCCGAGATCACCAATCCGACGACAGTAATCGCGAAGGCCCCGTACATCGTCGTTGAGATGCCGAAATTCTCGAGGAAGATAGGCACCAGGAACGTGCCCACGGCCGCCCCGAATCGGCTCAGCGCGGTCACAATACCCATTGCAGATCCGCGTAGCTCGGTGGGAAAGAGTTCGTTGGGGTAGACAAACGACATGACTTCCATCCCCCCGCTGAACAGTGCATAGGCGGCGAAGAAGACAGCTGCCCAGATTGCGGGGGCATCCGAGAAGATAGCGAGGAGCAGCATTGGGATAGCCGCCCAAGCGAAGCTTTGAATCGTCATGGTACGGCGTCCCACGCGGTTGACCAGGAGGAGCGCGATGACGCAGCCAACCGCGAAGAAGAGCTCAATGGCGGCCGAGCCCAGAGTGCTCGCGCGTCCCTCCAAGTGCATTGCGCCCACCAACTGAGGTCCGAAGGCGAAGATCGCATACACCGGAATGATGAGACAGATCCATATCGCGGTGACGAACAGCAGCCGACCAACGTACCCGGCTTTCACGACTGCGAAGAGGCCCCCGCCTGCGCGCGCTTCTGCCGGCGATTCATCGACTCTGACGCCGGGTCCGAACACCTTGGCCATGACCGAGTTGGCCTCCTCGACTCGCCCATTCCGTGCCAGCCACAGGGGGGACTCCGGAGTGCCGATCCGCATGACGGCGATGATGGCAGCGGGGACGGCAGTACTTGCTAGCATCCATCGCCACGCTCCGTCCCCGATCGTGGACAACATGATTTCCCCTGTGACGTAGGCGGCCGCGCCTCCGACGAAGAAGAGAGAGATCAGTACACCCAGCAACGGGCCCCGCAAACGCTTGGGACTGAATTCGGTTAGCAGTGCCGGCGCGATCGGGTAATCGATGCCGACCGCCAAACCAACCAGCAACCTCATGATGATCAAACTGAATGCGCCCTCTACGAAGAACGAGGCGATCGACAACGCCGAGATAGCTGCGAGATCCCATTTGTAGATGCGCTGCCGTCCGAATCTATCTGTCAGGTAGCCGCCGATGAACCCGCCGAAGAAGACCCCGAGCAGCACCATCGCTGCAACGGCACCCTTGGCTGCGGCAGACAAAGCGAATTCGGGACCAATCTGCACCATCGCCACACCGAAGATCGCGAGAACGTATCCATCGATGAAGGCCCCCCCACTTGCACAGGCGGCAAGCCGGATATGGAACAGACTTATGGGTACGTCATCGAGGAGGCTTGGCATTGTGGTCTCCGCTAGGTCTGACGGCATACCGTCAGACTTCGTCGTTTCGATCTTGATCATTACTCTCTCCTGCCGGACGAGCGCTCGCCACATATGCCAAACGTTTGGTAAGACGATACGAGCGACTTCCCTGCAACACAAGAGCGGGAACGGAAATATGCACATCTGGTTGCGGCCGCGGGAGAGCTGGACGGCAAGAGCAACAGATCTGCGGTTGCCAAACGATTGGCAGGCAGTCGATTTATTGCTACCGTGCTTGCAGTCACATCGGCTCTATTGGGCTCGGACACACGTCCTTGGTAGGGCCGGTGCGATGACGACTTCCGGCAACCCCTGCGGCAAAGCCGCCGACCCGTCTACTGATCCGATCCGACAGGACTTCCGTGCCTGACACCGCTGACGACTCAAGGAATCGCCATGAACGTGAACCACGTACCGCCGGCAGGTGGTCGGGTGACCTCCCATCCGACCACCGCAGACTCGGTGCGTCTCGACCATGATGTGGACGCATACCGCACGCAGCGTCGCCGCCAGCTCAACGAACTGAATCGCCGCAACAACGCCCGCCAAGTTCGGACCGAAAAAGACGCAATAGTCCACTTCGCCCGGATCTGGGCTCCGTACGGCGGAGCACCAACAGAGGAGGTCTTCCAAACATTCGGCATCTCCCGCCAGCAGTTCAACGACAAACTTTGGCAGACGGTTGAGGGTGTTGAATTCGACGCGTCGATCGTCCGCGAACTTGCACGCGTCTACACGCGACAGCACCCCTAACGGCCAAGTTGCCTCCAGAAAAAATCTCCATTCAAGGAATGGAGATGCTCGAGACGGCCATGAGGCAGTTCATGGGTCCACGAGTCTCACCATATGAGGTCCGTCGACCGTGGGCCGACCAGTTCCTTCCGGCAAAGGTGCTCGAGTGGGTTGGACCGCGGATTCACTCGTACTTGCTGCGACATGCACCCACACCAAATTGAACCAATGCATCAGCATCTCGAAGGAGAGAGCGTAGTGACACGTGTGGAGAATCCAATGTCGTTGGAACGCGGCCCCGACTGGTCCAACCGGTTGGTCCTGGCACCCCTGACAAATCAACAGAGTCATGTAGATGGCAGTCTGCACGAAGACGAACTGCAGTGGCTGCGGACACGCGCCGCAGGCGGGTTCGGGATGGTGTTGACGTGCGCTGCGCACGTGTCGCGCGGAGGGCAGGGATTCCCCGGGCAGCTCGCAGTATGGAGTGACCGATTCTTGCCTGGTCTGGCCAGGCTCGCCACAGTATTGCGCGAGCAGGGAACTCCATCGGCGGTCCAGCTGCACCACGGTGGCATGCGTGCGCGGCCAGAGCTTTCGGGAGTCCCTCCGATTGCCCCGTGGGATGATCCCTCCAGGGGAGTTCGTGCGATGACGACGGACGAGATCCACTGCTTGATCGACGATTTCGCCAGTGCTGCTCGACGGGTCGAGCGAGCCGGTTTCGCAGGCGTGGAGGTCCACGGTGCTCACGGTTACCTGCTGTGCCAATTCCTGGACGCGCGCCGCAACAACCGTACCGATGGCTACGGCGGTACGTTCGACAATCGGTCACGAGTGATCTTTGAGGTACTGGAGGCCGTACGAGCAGCGACGGGGCCGTCGTTTCAGGTGGGTGTGCGCCTGAGTCCCGAGCGTTACGGCATAACGATTTCCGAGAGCCGTCTTTTGGCTGAAGAGGTGATGACGTCGGGGCTCGTCGACTACCTCGATATGTCACTGTGGGACGTGTCAAAACGGCCACATGGGGACGATTCCGGCAGCACGCTCATCGACGCCTTCGCTTCCCTGTCGAGAGGAAAGGCAAAGCTCGGGGTCGCTGGCAAGATACTGTCGGGAACCGTTGCGCAGTCGTGCCTTGACCGTGGTGCCGATTTCGTACTCATCGGCACTGCGGCCATCCTTCACCACGACTTCGCGGCCAGAGTGCTGGCCGACCCCGCGTTCACTAGCCTTTGCCAACCCGTTTCGCGGCGGCACCTGGAGACACAGCATTTGGGGGGCGCCTTCATTGATTACCTCGCGACCGACTGGGATGATTTTGTCGCGTGACAGACCCGATGTGCGATGGCGGGCTGTCGACCGAGTCGCCCGACTCAGAGGATGCCCGGACCGCAAGCGCTGGGCCCAACGCGACACCCGGGACGTCTCGTCCTTCCAGCACGGACACCAACCGTGTAGCTGCAACTTCGCCCATCGAATCGACTGCGAGATGCCGAGGAACCCAGCCAACCCAACATAATGTCCGACACCCAACTAACAGGAACTGGCCGCCGGTGTCCTTGAACAGCTCGAACTTCGCAGTTATCGCCACTCCCCAGCCATCGGCGGTGGCACACACTATTCCAGTGACTCTGTTCGATTGCGTGCACGGGCGTCTCTACCTACAAAGAGGTCCGAGTGCGGGCAGCAAGGTTCGACGTCGACGCCCTGATCAGGCTCGACTTCATTCTCGACGTCGACCTTCCCGACCCGCCCGACGTCACCACCGTGTAGCAAAGGATTGCCTGGTCGAACGGTCGGTCCCGTTATCTCCCGGCCCACCGTCGGGGCGCTCGTGGTCTCTCCCCTGGAAGTTATGAATGTTGTTGCTGCTCTGCGATCCATGCGGCGATCTGCGCCCGCGTATGGAACCCGAGTTTGGTGAGAATGTGCTCGACGTGTCCCTGGGCGGTGCGAGGGGAAATCACCAACTGGTCAGCGATTGCTTTATTGGTCAGGCCCTCGGCTATCAGTTCAGCGACCTGCCGCTCTCTTTTGGTCAGTGTGACTGTTGTGTCGCCGGTTGACGGCGACGGAGCCGCCGGGACTCGCTCGCCGACAGCGTAGGCGACGGCAGCCTCGAGCCCGAGTTGCCTACCTTCCTCAACGGCAGTCATGAAGGTCTTGTCGGTTAGCGTCCGCCGACAGGTTTGCACGCACTCTTCATGGTGCACGAGGAGGCCTGGAAGCAAGACCGGCGACGTTCCGACGACATGAGCGAGGGACTCGGCGGCTCCCATCAGGACAGCGGCGCGGTGTGCCTCGCGGGCATCACCGGCGATCCATGCGAGCGCGTCGAGGCACGCCGCTGAACCCACCGGGTCCTGCACACGTCTCGCGATCCGTATTAGTGCTTGCTGAAGAAGGTCCGTGGCCCGTGCGCGATCACCTTGCTGCCACACCGCAACGGCCATGCCCCATCGCGCAAAAGCCGAGTTGACGGATTCACCTTGTGTGTCGGTGATGTCGAGGGCTTCCTGATAATAGGCCATCGACTGTGCGGTCTCTCCGCATAATACGTTCGAGAGCCCCAACATGATCAAGGCCTCGACTTGAAAGTAGATGCGGTTCTGTTCGCGAAACACTTCGAGGGCCTCCGCCAGAAGCGTGGGGGCACGGGTGTAGTCACCAGCGAAGACTTTGAGGACTCCGTCGGCGTGGACGGCCAGTGCACGCGGCAGCGGATCGGTCATCTGCTCGGCGAGCACGCGTGCCTCCGCTACGGCCGCTGCTGCAGAGCTGAGGTCGCCCTGCCAGTCAGCGAGGGCACTGACAGAATAGAGTGCTTTGACCCGATCGATGGTTGGTTGCCCGCTCTGGCGGGCCAGAAAGTGATCGAGCCAATACCGCCCTTCGCTGCACAGTCCTCGGGAGCTCCAGAAGAGGTGCATGGCGTTGGAGATTCGGAGGCCGGTGTCCGGATCTTCGGACAGGTAGTAGTTCAGTGTCTCCCGCAGGTTGGATTGCTCCCGCTCGAGGCGTGCGATCCATTCGAGCTGCCGCGGGCCGATCCATTCGGCCTCGGCGTTCAGCGCCAACTGCAGATACCAGTCACTGTGCCGACGAATCAGTTCCGGTAGTTCCTCGGTTTGCTCAGACCTCGTCCGGCCGTACTCGCGCAGGGTCTCCAGCAGTCGGAAGCGCACGACGTCGTCGCGTTCCTCGCGGATCAGAATCGATTTCTCGACGAGAGAGGTGATCGCGTCGAGGAGGGCTTCCGCTGTCAGGTTCATCCCGCAGACGGATTCTGCGGCGTCGAGTTCGACTCCGCCAGCAAACACCGAGAGACGTGCCCACACAAGTTGTTCCAGTGGTGTGCACAGTTCGTGGCTCCAATCGATACACAATCGCAGCGTCTGTTGCCGTGTCGGTGCAGTTCTGCTACCACGGGTAAGCAATGCGTAGCGGTCGGTGAGCCGCTGCAGAATCTGTTCCGGTGACATGGCCTGCAGTCGAGCCGCGGCCAGTTCGAGAGGGAGAGGTAACCCGTCCAGGTGCTGACAGATTCGGGTGACCGCCATTCGATTGTCGTCGGTGAGCTCGAAACCTGGTAGCGCAGTCGCGGCGCGGTCAGCGAACAATGTCACCGCGTCGTAGCTGGGCAGACCTTGAAGAGACGGATCACGGTCGGGATTGGGGACGCTGAGCGGGGGAACACGTAGTGCAACTTCGCCGCCGATGCCGAGCGGCTCACGGCTCGTGGTGAGAATTCGGACCCCGGGGCAGGTTCGAAGCAGCGACTCAGCTAACTCGGCCACCCCACCCACCAACTGCTCGCAGTTATCGAGCACGAGCATCAACTCGCGCGAGGAGAGGAACTCAATCAAGGCTTCCTGGCGTGGAATCGCCATCTGATCTCGAATACCCAGCGCCCCTGATACCACATCGACCAGTAGGGATTCTTCGCGGAGTTCTCCCAACTCGACGAACCAGACACCATCGGCAAACGCACGGTGCACGTTGTTGGCAACCTTCAGCGCGAGGCGCGTCTTACCGACACCGCCGATGCCCGTCAATGTGACCAGGCGAGAGGATCGCAGAAGGGTTTTTGCTTCGGTTAGCTCTCTTCGTCGCCCGACGAAACTGGTCAGCTCGAGGGGGATGTTCCCTTTGGTGCCCCGGCCGGATTGCGCGGAATGTGCGTGCGACATCGGCACCGGGCCGTGCGGCTCGGAAACTGGTTCGGCACGAAGTGCCATGTCGTCGACCTGGTGCCCGTGGCGGAGCTGGGTGCCACGAAGCTCGTTACCGAGTTGCTTCGCCGATGGGCGTTCGTGCGGATCACGGGACATGGCCCGCGCGATCGTTTTCGATATGTCGTCGGAGATGCCGTGGCCGCTCAAATCAGGGATGGGGTTGGTCGCGATGCGTAGGAACTGCGCGACGATTTGCTCGCCGCTGCGGCGTTCGAACGCGGCATGGCCGGTAAGTACGCAGAACAAAGTGGCGCCGACGGAATAGACATCCGACGACGGGGTCGGCGGATCTCCCCGGAGAACCTCGGGGGCTGTAAAGGCGGGTGACCCGGTGACCGAGCCGGTGGCGGTCTCGAACCCTCCCGAGATATGAGCGATCCCGAAATCTGACAGTGCCGGCTCCTGATAGTCGGTGAGYAGAATGTTCCCGGGTTTGATATCCCGATGAAGAATGCCCAGCCGGTGTGCGGACTCCACAGCACCTGCGATCTTCACTCCGAGGCGCAATGCTTCGTTCAATGCCAGTGGGCCTTGGCGGCGGATCCGCGCCTCGAGAGAGCCTTGCGGGTGATATGGCATCACAATGTATGGGCGACCGTTGTCGGTGGACCCGACCTGAAGGACTGTGACGATGTTCGGGTGCCCCGTCAACCTGGCCATTGCGCGCTGCTCGCGGAAGAATCTCGCCCGGTTCTCTGCATCCAGGTCGGCGGTCAGAATTTTCACAGCGACCGTGCGGTCGAGCTCGTTTTGTACGCATCGGTACACGACACCGAAACCGCCTCGCCCAATTTCTTGGGCGTTCCCGAATCCGGCAGCTTCCAGCTCGAACGTGATTGTCGACCCCATGCTGCGCTGGGTCCGCAGAGGATCATCTTCGGACATCGGGCACCCGCGATTCATCTGGTTTCGGCACCAATGCGATGCCGCACCCTACTCAACCTGCCAATGCTGTGCCTCAAGAGTAACTTGTGCGCATTACCAGCCTCGGTGCGAGGCTTCGGAGCGGGCACGGTTGTTGTCGCACGCAGGGCGCGACGGTCGTGGAGGCGTCGTGCGCCGCCGAGGTGACCGCGCCCACCGCGCGCCGGGGATCTCGACTCCGGCGATCATGGGCGAAGTCAACCGGTCGGTATCGGCACCCACGTCGAACGCAGGCTGCACCTGCCCGACGGGCACTCCGCGGAGAACGTGCGCGAGATCCTCACACGCAACCGTCTCGCTGCGTGGCAGGGATGTTTGTGGGGCCTCCAGTGCCCGAGCGGTCTAGTCGCACCAAGCCCATTCTGCAACGTATCTCGTTCGGCCGTAATTAGTTCCAGCTCTGACGGTGTCGATCCAAGATCATCACATGACGATGAATGAATCCAAGCCCGGGGACATTAGGGCAGGCCGGTTCCTATCCTGCGGGCTGCCTCACCGACGGACGCCCCGAAGTCGGCGCCGAGATCGTCGTTCAGTCGACTGATCGGTAGGGCCAAGGTAACGGCACCTACGACGCCGTCGTTTCGGTGCACGACGGCGGCGGCGATGCCGACGGAGCCGTCCCCTGATTCTTCTCGATTGAACGCATACCCGTTGCGCCGGATCTGATCGAGTTCTTCTTCGAGTTCGAGGCGGGTTTGAACCGATCGCGGCGTCACGGCCGGCAAGGTTTCACTGGGATACAAACGGCGGAAATCGAACGGGTTCAACGCAGCAAGTATGGCCTTGCCCGCCGCTGTGAGGTGCGCAGGAGCTCGGTCTCCGAGTCGCTCGACCACCCGCAACCGATGGCTTCCCGGAACGAAGTCGACAACGACGACGTCACGCCCCTCGAGTACAAGCAATCCGCTCGATTCCGACGTCACGTCGCTCAAGCGCTCGAGCTGCGGCCGAGCGACCGACTTCAGATCGAGATCCGCGAGGACCCTCAGTCCTACTTCGAGGAGAACGGGCCCCGCCTCGTATGCCTTGCTCTTGACCTGTTGCGTCACGAAGCGGTGATGCTCCAGCGTCGCGAGCAGTCGGTGTGCCGTGGATCGAGCGACCCCGAGCTCACGAGCAACATCGGCGACTCGCACAGCCGGAACAGTGCCGAACATCAGCAAGATCTTCAACGCATTGCCGACCGAACCGGTCACTCCTGAACCGCTGGTGTTCTCTCCTGCCGGGGAGTCGCCAAGACTACTATCGCGCATCCGCCGAACCACTCCCTTGCTGCAAAGCGAACCTGATTCCGCCACGCGGAATCTAGTAGCACCTTACAGCCCTTCGTTAAGGCGAACGGAAGGGCAAACCCTGCTAACCATCCCTTCCCTCAGCATTCGTGTTCTGCTAGGTTGAATGTCATTCCTATCAACGGAACGGTCGAAAGCCGCTCTTTACAGATTGCTCGCGGCAGCGCCTATTGGCTCCTATACAGAGGAGGCCGCGGCCGGCAGCTCAGGAGACAACATGTCAGAAAAGCCCGAATCCACGATTGGTGAACTCGGCAAACAGGGGATGGGTCGCTTCACGGGCGTGCAGACGTTCATGCGCGCCCCTTACCAACCCGATCTCGAGGGTGTGGACATCGCACTCGCGGGAATCCCGTTCGACTTCCAGGGCGGACGAGGCTCCGCGAAGCAGGGGCCGTCGCAGGTACGGCAGATGTCCGGCCTCATCCGACGGGTGAGCTTCGACGGCGTCTCGCCTTTCGATCTATGTCGAGTCGCCGATATCGGTGACGCCGTCCTCAATCCCATGAGCCCTCGCGTAAGCCAAGACCTCGCTGCAGAGTTCGTGGGCAGGGTGGCGGACCGCGGTGGAGCCCTCGTGGCTGTTGGAGGTGACCACGGGACCACCTATCCGATCCTCAAGGGCCTCGTCCGGAACGGCCCGGTCGGCCTGATCCACTTCGATGCCCACCCGGACACCTACGACGATCCGTACGGTGGCTACATCCATCACGGCAACGCGATCCGGGCCGCGATCGAAGAAGGATTGGTCGACCCGAAACGCACCATCAGCCTGGGCATTCGTGGAACTCGCTTCATGTCCACCGACCGTGATTACCACGCACAACATGGAATGCGCCTGCTCACGATCAACGACGTGATCGAACTCGGAATCACAGAAACCGTCGCCGAGATTCGCCGTGTGGTCGGTGACGGCCCGACATACATCACCTTCGACATCGACGCGCTGGATCCGCCCTATGCCATCGGTACGGGGGCACCCGAACCCGATGGGTTGTCGATGCGCGAGGCATTGGCAATCCTGCGAGGACTGAAGGGGTTGGACATTATCGGCGGAGACGTCATGGAGGTGGCGCCGCCACTCGACCCGAGCGGTCACACGGCGCTGAATGCCGCAAACATCATGTTCGAGATCATTTGCGCTATCGCGCTCGCTCGCGTCTCCAAGTGCGGAATCGCAGGCAACGGAGCGCGACATGAAGTATGAGGAATTCGAGAACCTGAGCTTCGAGCGCCGCCCCAACGGTGTGCTCCTGGTCCACATCGATCGTATCGCGGCCGACGCGCGAACTCATGACGAGTTCGCGGAGGTGTGGCGCACGATCGGGCGCGACGATGACACGCGAGTCGCGGTTATCACCGGACGGGGGAAGGTGTTCTCGGCCGGCGGGGATCTCAAGGAGCACGGCACCCCTGCGGCTAGCTTGCGCTCCGACCGAGTACTGAGGTCGGGCAAGGTCGCCCTCGACATCGTCTACAACATGCTGGACCTCGACAAACCCATTATCTCCGCGATCAATGGGGTCGCGGTCGGGGCCGGACTTGCCGTCGCACTGACCGCAGATATCAGCATCATCGCCGAGGACGTGCGGATCACCGACGGTCACAGCAGGATCGGCGTGGCGTCCGGTGACCATGCCGTAATGCTCTGGCCGTGGATGTGCGGGATGGCCAAAGCCAAGTACTACCTCCTCACCGCTGACTTCCTGACTGGGGCAGAGGCGGAGCGCATTGGTCTCGTCAGCAAGGCGGCGCCGGCGGAAGCGGTGCTGGATGAAGCGCTCGCCGTTGCCGACCGACTCGGGCGAGGGCCGCAGCGGGCACTGCGATCAACCAAGCGTTCACTCAACCATGTGTTGCGCAGCGCTGCGCCGGCCTTTGAACTATCGGTGGCGCTCGAAACCATCGATTTCTACCAGGAGGACGCACTGGAAGGACTCACCGCCTTCCAGGAGAAGCGGGAACCGCAATTCCCTTCGGCCTCGGGTAGCGCGACTGCCTAGGGCAGGGCGAGAGGGTCCCCGGCTTCTAGGACAACGGCGTTCTGCTGCCAGCGACCCTCAGGATGACGACGAGTCCCATCCGGACTCGTCGTCATCCGCATTCTCGATTGATCGTCGTAGTCATCAGGCAGTCTCCTGGTGGGGGCGTGCGCCTGTCTCGCAATCCCGCTGTTCTCGTGAGGTAGTCGCGTACGGTGCGCTAGCTCGCAGGAAGTCGGATTCTGCTTGACCAGTGAGCTTCCGGAGGAAGTGCGTTGACGACGCGCAGGCGGGAGATCGTGAACGATCGCGCTGAGAGTTGCGTGCGCTCGATCAGGTTCCCCGGAACGATTGCACCCACACCGCACCATTCCTCTCACGCAATTCGATCAGCATCTCTTGTGCTGCAGTATCGAACAAACGTAGAGTACGACCGGTTACCAAACGATTGGCAACCGGCAGGACGTGCTGGCGCTGCTGCTGCCGGTGTTCAGTCTCGTGAACGAGCTCCGAGGCGATGCCACGGCTGACGCCGGCTCTCGGTAGGGCCGCAGTCGACGACGAGGGGCACGAGCGCCACCCTGGATGCCAAACGTTTGGCATATTGGATGGTGCCTCCACAACGGAATCGGACACACCGAAGGACTTGTCATGACGACCGACCTGAACGCCGGGAGATCCCCTCTCGACCTCGAATCGCCACATTCGATCCCTGTCACTGCCACCGCTACCCCCGGCGGGGACGCTCCCGATGTTGACACTGGCCCACTGGCGTACGCCAGGGCGCAACTTTCGGACGCGATCGCGGTACTCGACCTGGATCAGGGCGTCTACTCCATGCTCGCCAATCCGAGGCGCGAAATGACCGTCAGTATTCCACTGCGGCGAGACAACGGAGATGTCGAGGTGCTGACCGGTCACAGGGTGCAGCACAACGTCTCTCGCGGCCCCGGCAAGGGCGGGCTGAGGTACAGCAAGGATGTCACTCTCGACGAGGTCCGCGCCCTTGCCATGTGGATGACGTGGAAATGCGCGCTCGTCGACGTGCCCTACGGCGGGGCGAAGGGTGGGGTTCGCTTCGACCCGAAGCGGTACTCCCGAGAGGAGGTCCAACGAGTCACACGCCGGTACACCAGCGAGATCATTCCCATCATCGGACCCACCCAGGACATTCCGGCGCCGGACATCGGCACCGATGAGCAGGTCATGGCATGGATGATGGACACCTACTCCGCCAGCCAGGGGTACACGGTGCTGGGCGTCACCACCGGAAAGCCGCTCGCGCTCGGCGGATCCCTCGGTAGGCCCACCGCGACCTCGCTGGGAGTGGCACACGTGGCCTTGGCGGCCCTGAGCCATCTCCGGAGGCGACCGACCGCGACAGCCGCCGCAGTTCAGGGCTTCGGAAAGGTCGGACGGGGCGCCGCGCGGTACCTCTGGGAAGCCGGAGTCAAGGTGGTCGCCGTCAGTGACGAATACGGTGCCATCTTCAATGCCGGCGGTCTCTCCGTACCGGATCTCGAAGCATACGTAGCGACATCCGGCACGGTTCTCGGGTTCGATGATTCCGAGGATCTCAACGACAGAGACGCACTGCTGTACCTCGAGGTGGACCTGCTCATCCCGGCGGCGATCGAAGGGGTTCTACACGGCGAGAATGCCGACCGCGTCCACGCTTCACTCATCGTGGAGGGCGCGAACGGCCCGACGACACCGGCCGCCGACGAGATCTTCCGTGCGAATGGGCAACTGGTGGTTCCCGACATCCTCGCCAACGCGGGGGGCGTCATCGTGTCCTACTTCGAATGGGTGCAGGCGAACCAGGCCTATTGGTGGAGTCAAACCGATGTCGAAAATCGCCTTCGCGAACGAATGGAGCGGGCATGGCATCGCGTCCTCGAATATGCTGCGACCCATCGTGTCTCGCTTCGCCTGGCAGCTACCGTGCTTGCTGTGGACACGGTGACAACCGCACATCTGACCCGTGGTCTTTRTCCGTGACGACCCGTCGACCACGAATCCTGACGGGCAGGGTCGTACTCGCTGCTGCCGCTGCCGTTGGGACGACCGGCCGATTCACCGCACATGATGCTGAGACGAAAACGAATGGGGCAACAGACCATGGATGACAAGCGGGTCAGTGTCGACATCGACAGCGCCGGAGTCGCGACTGTGACCATGACACGAGGAACGCAGCACAACGCCCTCGACGGTCCCATGATCGCCGCACTGCTGGCGAGCGCGGAGCAGCTTCATCGAGATTCACGGGTCCGCGCGGTTGTTCTCCGTGGGGACGGCGAAAGCTTCTGCGCTGGGTTGGATGTGAAGCACTTCCTTCAGACGCCGGACAATATCGACGATCTGCTGGTTCGCGCGCCCGGGGAAGTTGCGAACCTGGCTCAGCGTGTGTCCTACGACTGGCACCGACTTCCGGTGCCGGTCATCGCTGCGATCACCGGCAATTGCTTCGGCGGGGGATTGCAGATAGCGCTCGGAGCTGACATCCGAGTCGCCGCACCGGATGCCCGCCTGTCGATCATGGAGGTTCAATGGGGTCTTGTACCTGACATGGGAATTACCCAGTCGATATCAAAGGTGGTCGGCATCGACGTGGCCAAGGAGCTGACCTTCACGGGCCGCATCCTGTCCGGCAGCGAGGCCAAGGATCTGCACTTGATCACCCACGCTGTCGACGACCCATACGCTTACGCGCAGCAGCTTGCGCACGACATCGCGAGTCGCCCGCCGAAGGCCGTGCGCGCCGCGAAAAGGCTCTTCAATGAGGCGTGGACCGCTGATCCTGCCACCGGGCTAGCCATGGAGACCGATCTTCAACGGGATCTCCTGGTCGACCTCGAGTCCCGATGAAGAGCGCAGTGAGCCTGGCGCCCTTGTGCGGCAGGAAGGCCCACCGTATGGTGTGTGCCAAACGTTTGGCAGACCACGTTGTGCTCCGACACCACTAGAGAGGTTGCGGGCTCAGCAGCGGATCAGCTGATTTCGGCAGACCGTGCATCGAAAGCTAGAGGGGATTACCGACCAAGATGGCGCATTACAAGAGCAACGTCCGTGACCTGGAGTTCAACCTGTTCGAGGTCCTGGAACTCGGCAGGGTGCTCGACACGGGCGTCTACGGGGACCTCGATCGTGAACTCGTCACCGACATTCTGCAGGAAGTCAGCCGCTTGGCCGAAGGACCGGTTGCGGAGTCGTTCGAGGTAGCGGATCGCGCACCGACGACGTTCGACGTGGACAGCAATTCTGTGGTCGTACCGGATGCGCTGGCGAAGACCGTTCGCATCGTCGCGGAGTCAGGGTGGGCACAGCTGGGGCTCCCCGCCGACATGGGCGGCTCGGCGGTCCCGTCCGTCCTGGTCTGGGCGGTCAACGAGATGTTGTCTTCGGCAAATGCGCCACTGACGTTCTTCAACTTCTCGTCGACCATCGCTCGGGTCGTGTTCGAGTTCGGGACCGCACAGCAAAAGCAGTGGGCGAAAGCCGGCTTGGAGAGGGGCTGGGCGGGAACCATGGTGTTGACCGAGCCCGATGCCGGTTCCGATGTCGGCGCGGGGCGGACCAAAGCGATCGCTCAGCCGGATGGAACCTGGCACCTACAGGGTGTCAAGCGTTTCATCACGAACGGCGACGTCGGCGACACGGCGGAGAACATCTTCCACCTCGTCCTGGCCCGACCTGAGGGTGCGCAGCAGGGAACCAAAGGTCTGAGCCTGTTCTATGTACCCAAATGGCACTTCGATCCGGTGACCATGGAGCTCGGGGCGCGTAACGGCGTTTTCGTCACCGGCCTCGAGAAGAAGATGGGCATCAAGTCCTCGCCGACGTGTGAGCTGACCTTCGGGGGTACCGACGTTCCCGCAGTGGGGTGGCTCGTCGGCGACGTGCACGACGGCATCGCCCAGATGTTCCGGGTCATCGAAAGCGCGCGGATGACAGTGGGCACCAAAGCCATCGGCACTCTCTCCACCGGCTACCTCAATGCCCGCGACTACGCGAAAGAACGCATTCAGGGTGTCGACATGACCGAGATGAGAAACCCGGCCGCGCCGCGGGTTCCGATCGGCCACCACCCGGCCGTCCGCCACAGCCTCGTCTTGCAGAAGGCGTACGCCGAGGGTCTGCGCGCCGTCTACCTCTATACCGCGGCGCATCAGGATCGCGAGGTCGCACTCGAGGTGTCCGGTGCGAACGCGGACTTGGCGCAGCGAGTCAACGATCTCCTCCTGCCGATCGTCAAGGGCGTCGGTTCGGAACGTGCATGCGAGCTGCTCACCCGTAGCCTCCAAATCTTCGGCGGCTCGGGATACCTTCAGGACTACCCGCTAGAGCAGTACCTCCGCGACAGCATCATCGACACGCTCTACGAAGGCACCACAGCGATTCAGGCCCAAGACTTTCTGTTCCGCAAGGTACTGCGCGACAACGGTGTCGCCCTCTCGCACGTCACGGAGCAGATCGAGCGGTTCATCGGATCGGCACCTGCTGAGTTGAGAGCCGAGTGCACACTGCTTCACGTGGCACTCGGCGACATCGGTGAGATGGTCGCAGCTTTCGGATGCTATGCGGCAGGCACGAACGACGGGCGAGAGATTTACAAGGCAGGCCTCGGGGCCGTTCGGCTGCTCGAAGCGGTGGGAGATCTGCTCATCGGATGGCGGCTCCTCGTGCAGGCGACTGTCTCACTGACTGCCTTGGCCAGTGACCCGGAAGTCAAGGATGCGCCCTTCTATAAGGGAAAGATCACGACGGCGTCCTACTTCGCAAAGACCGTACTCCCCGGCATCACGGCAACGAAGCAATCCGTCCTCGACCTCGATCTCGCGATCATGGAGCTCGACGAGAACGCCTTCTGACTCGGTGAGAAAGATGCAACACGTCGTGGCCTCGCCCGACTTCGGCGAGGTCCACGACGCACGGCCGGCGGGGCCGATTCCACCCGTGTTCATGGCGCCCACCGAAAATGTATAGTCATCCATCGTGGGCAACTTGGACTCGACGGCGACGGTCGAATCACCGCGCGGGGGTTCCCCCTCCTACCCGATCGGATCGGTCGGCAATGCACTGCAGATGCTTCTTATGCTCCGGAAATCACCAGCACTTCGTGTGACCGAGGTATCGCACGACTTGAACATTGCGCCTTCCAGCGCGCATCGGATACTTGCTGTGCTGCAGCAGTTCGACTTCGTCGAGCAAGACGTGACGACCCGCGCATACGCCCAAGGTCCGGCGCTGCTCGATATCGGATTGGCCGCCGTCAGTCATCTGCCTGTCCGCCAAGCCGCTCACCAGTTGATCCGGAACCTGCGCGACGTCACAGGTGAGACGACCGAGCTGTGTATTCTCGACGGGCCCGACGTCATCGTCGTCGACGTCGCCGAAGGATTGCTACCGCTGCGAGTAGTCGATGATCTCGGCGACCGGATGCCGGCCCACCTCACAGCAGCGGGAAAAGCAATGCTTTCCCACATGACCACCGCTGACCTTCGAGAACTCTTCCCAGACCCGGAGGAGAAGCTCCACACCGTGACTGAACGATCCATCGGCACCCGTGCCCTACTCGACCAGCACCTGGCCACCGCCCGCGAACTGGGCTATACGACCAATCTCGGGGAGGCAGGCCCGGAATTCGTCGGCGTGGCCGCCGCCATCGTCGACGAGACCGGGACAGTCCACGGCGCCGTCACGCTGGCACTGCCGTGGGCGCGAGCTGCCGACGGCTTTGCCAGCCACCTCGGCCCCCAAGTCAGACGCACCGCAGAGACCATCGGCACAGTCCTGTAACCGGTTCACACCTTCCCATCGTTGGTCGCGTTGACATGACCGGAAGATCGCCGGCCTTATCGCGAGCGGGATACAGCACGGCGCTCGACGGTATTGAGTGCTGGGTCCTCGCTCACATGTGAACGAGTGTTTGCCGACAGCAAATGTCGTCTCGGCCGGTAAGTCACGAGATGCGGGAGACCACACTGATTAGTCAGTGTAAGAATGTCGAGTTCGACGTGAGCGGTGATTTGACGGCCTCGGCGGCCAGAAAGTGACTTCGAAGCACTCGTGATGCCGGGCACGCAACCGCTCCACCTCGACGGCGATCTTCGACATGGGCCAGAAGTGCCCCGGAGCAACATCCGGGGCACTTCTGCGTATCTGCTCTTGAGCCGCTCACCCTGGCAGCGCACTGGTCCCTGACCACCCATTGTTCAGGCGACGGGTGGTCGCCGAATTCGGCCTCAGGTCCGCTACACGCTTCAGTGGTGCGTTTCAAACCAGCGGCGACGGACTCAGCCGTACTGGGACCGCGTCGGTCCTCGCCGCCCACAGTAACGTCCTTGAATCCGACTCGGCCGCAGTCGGGTCGGTAAAAGGCTGTTGCACAACAGTTATGAACTATTAACCCGCCAGCACAGGAGTTCCCTCAGATCGCACGGTCGATCCCCGCCTCCGCGTTCGGCTTCCTCGCCTCGAATCTCGGCGAGTCTCTGGCGCTCGACCGTGGACGAGGGTCAGAGTAAGGGCTTCGCAGCCACCTCGGCCCTCAGGCGAGGCGAACCGCAGAGACTGTCGGCGCGGTTCTATTCGCGACTGGCCGGCACTTCGCGCATCACCTGCCGATGCTGCTGACTGCGGTTCTGCCGTGCGGCGAGAGGGAGTGCCACGGTCAGTGCAATGATCACTGCAGACGAGAGATGAGCGATACCGAACCCGGAGTGATCGGCGACCGCGCCCGTCATCGTCGCTCCCAGGCCGATTCCGGCGTCCATGCTGATGTTCCATGCGGCACTGGCGAATCCGACTCGGTGCGGGGGTACTGACACTAATGTCCTCATCAACGTCACGTTCTGGATCCAGCCAAGGCCAAACCCGAAGGCCATCGCCCCGGCCAGAGCGACCGGGAATGCGGCATTCGCCGATGTGACGGCGACCGAGAAGCACATGGTTCCCGCGATCGCTGCGACGACTCCGATCTGTGCCGTCGACCGACGGTCGAGAATCCGGTGACTATAGTGTCCCGCGACGAACCGGCCCGCGACGACGGTGCCGCCTACCGTCGCCAGGATCACTCCGGCATGTGTGGACTGGGGATAGCCGACGAGCGGAACCAGCGCTGAAAGACCACCATACGCAGCAGCGATGCCAACAACGGCCAGGCTGGCCAAGGCGATAGGCCGTTTGAGGACACCACGCGTGGACTCGGAATCCGAATGCGCACCGATAGCGCCATACATGGCCCGCGGGAGACCAAGCGCCGCCAGCGCTGCTGTTACGGCCATTGCAGTCGCGACTACGGACACTGCCACCACACCCCCGGCTCGGAAGAGTTGCATTCCGATCAACAGAAAGACGGTCTGAGAGGCAGCATTGGCCATGCCCTGTGCGGCGACGGCCCGACCGAGCCGATCGCTGGTGGACAGGTGAGGAGGCAGCGCAGAGCAGGCCACTGTCACCAGGCCGAATCCGAGTCCTCGGACCGCGCTGATCACCATCAAAGCGGTGATGTCGTGTGACCACTGTACGAGAGCGATGCACGGCAACCCGAGAAGCAGACATCCGGACACCACAACTGGACGAAAGTCGTAGCGACGCAGCAATGTAGGGGTGGCGAGTTGGGCCGCGATAGTGGCGGTCATAAACACCCCGGTTGTTCCCCCCGCGGCGAAACCTGAGCCTCCAACGGCACTGACGAGGAGCGGAGTCACGGGGAAGATCAACGCCCAGGACCCGAATACGTTGGAAACGATGAAGATCACTCCACCCAACGTGGCCATCCGAGGTCTGCGAGTCACCACCATGAACGCCCTTTCGTACTCGTGAGTGGAAGCCCGGTTCGCGCAGGCCAGAGATAGAGATGGTGCCAATGGCAAATCCTCTTCGAGCGCAGCCCGCATGCATCTGAGGCGAACTGGAACGTCGATAATTCTGCTATGCAGAATTGAAATCCACCCTGAGGTCCGTTGCCGGCATCCGCATGAAGTCAAAGTCAGGATATATAACCGAATCCTGTATACCAGGTCTCGCCGAAGGTAACACTACGGAAATCACGCTATTCTTATCTATGGATAGCCGTTCTATTAGGCAGAACTTGCATCAGCGTCGTCCCCGGCTGCGGCAACGAAGGCAGGCTGCTCCGGTGGAGGTGGAAACCGTCATGCGTGCCCAGTTCCGCGGTCGGGCGACGTGCGCAGGCCGCGCCATTTCACGGAAGGGGGTGCCCAGCCGGGCCACCACAGGCTCCGGCCAGGCTGCTCTCCGGTCAGGTGTCTTGTGCTCACGGGCTGGCAAACGTAGAGTGATACCAAACGTTTGGCAACCGCCCATGCAGCTTCCGGAAAAGCGGGAGTGACCTGCGGTGGGCTGCCGCTCCTCGCTTCTCTAGTAAACAACGGCCACTAACAGGAAGGTCAGGCGCAGTGTCCACACGTGACGGCCTCGGGAACCATCAAGAGCAGTTCTATTCGAAGTCCTCGATTCCTCGACCGCATATCACCCGTTCCGAGGGTATTCGCTTCTACGGCGCTGATGGCACGGCGTATATCGATGCGAATGCTGGTGCGGCAGTAGCGAATATCGGTCCCGGTAACGAACGCGTCCTTCAGGCGATGGTCGACCAGGGCCGACGCATGACGTTCTCGTACGTTCGTTTCTCCCGACACGACCCCAACATCGAGCTGACGGCGCGGATCGCCGAGCTCGCCGGACCCGGATTTGAGCGCATCCACCTTGCGAACGACGGGTCCGAGGCCAACGAGATGGCCATCAAACTTCTCCGGGTCGCGGCCTACCAGGCAGGAAAGCCGGCGAAGCGGAAGGTCATCTCACTCACGCCGTCCTACCACGGCGGAACGCTCGGAACGATGGGGTGGACCGGGGACAGTGAGTACACCGCCTACTACGGCGACATGATGGTGCCCTCGACGAAGGTTCCCGCGCCGTTGACGTACCGCCGCCCCGACGGAATCAGCATCGAGGAGGCGGGATCGCTCGCCGCCGAGCACCTCGAACGCGCGATCCTCGAACTTGGTCCGGACAACGTCCTCGCTTTCATCATGGAGCCTGTTGGCGGAACAGCAACCGGCGCGAACGTTGCACCGGAATCCTATCTGCGCGCCGTTCGCGAGATCTGCACCCGCCACGATGTCTTTCTCGTCTTCGACGAGGTCATGTCCGCGACCCGGACCGGAAAATTCCTGGCTGCCCAGCACACCCCCGACGCACGCCCCGACGCGATCGTGATCGCCAAGGGCCTGGGCGCCGGATACGTCCCGCTCGCTGCGACTGCGGTCTCGGCGGAACTGCTCGAGCGCCTCACCTCGAACGGTGGCTTCGATCTGTCGCACACGTACAACGCGAACCCCATCTCCTGCGCGGCAGGCTGTGCGGTTCTCGACGAGATGACCGAGCGAGGCCTGATCGAGAACGGCGCGGTCATGGGTCGAGAGCTGACCAAGCAGTTGCAGGGTCTGGCGGAGAAATGGCCGCTGATCGGTGATGTCCGCGGCCGCGGGCTGATGGTCGGCGTCGAGATCGTCGCGGACCGCGCCACGAAAGCCTCCCTTCCCGGTGCTGCCAACGCGACGGGCGAGATCCGTCGTGTTGCCATGGAGAACGGATTGCTCATCGGTGGTCGTCGACTCAACGGGGGAGCCTTCGGTGAATTCCTCATGCTCACGCCCGCATTGATCATCACCGAGGCCGAAGTCACCGAGATCGTCGAGCGGCTGGATACGACCCTCGCGACGGTGACGAAGCGRCTGCAGGCCGCCGGATATCTCTCGGCCTGAGAAACGGAGACCGCATGTCTGTTCTCGACCCCCTCACCATTGCCGATCCGGGGCAACTCACTGCCGACCTGGTCCACCTGTCGACCATCGTCGACTCCACCGTTCCTGGCTGGACCAGGCAGGCGTTGACCGAGGCCGATGTCGTCGGCCGGCACTGGGTCAGAGCTCGAATGGCGGAGGCCGGCCTCGACGCTCACATCGACGGCGCAGGCAACGTCATCGGTGTGCTCCGCGGGACCGCGCCTGGCAACAGCGCAATCATGACCGGATCACATACCGACACCGTCGAGGGAGGTGGGCGATACGACGGCAACGTCGGTGTCGCATCCGCCCTCGAGGTGGTGCGGACCCTCCGCGCCAACGAAGTTCGACTCCGCCACGACCTCATCGTCGTCGACTTCTTCAGTGAGGAGCCCAACCGGTTCGGAATCAGCTGCATCGGCTCGCGGGCGCTGACGGGGTTCATCACCGCTGAGGATCTCGACCGGGTGGACTCGGACGGTGTCCGGTTCGCCGACGAGTTGGTGCGCATCGACATCGACCCCAGTGCGCTGCTGTCCTCACGGATGGACACCAGCCGCATCAAGGCGTTCGTCGAGCTGCACATCGAGCAGGGGCCGTATCTCGAGGAGCAGGGCAGCGATATCGGCCTCGTCACTTCCATCACTGGGATCAAGCGATTCCGGGTCGCGTTCAGGGGCCGTCCGGATCACGCCGGAACGACGCCGATGAACCGGCGGCACGACGCGGGATGTGCCGCCGCAGGATCGGTCCTGGCCATCGAACAGATCGCCTCCGCGAACGTCGACGGTAGAGGAACTACCGGGTTGGTCACCTTCACACCGGATGCAGTGAACATCGTCACCGAATCCGCCGAACTCTGGGGCGAGTTCCGCAGCCCCGATCTGCGCTGGCTGGACGACGCCGGAACCGAGTTTCACAGCGCGGTGCAGCGCGAGGGCGCCAGCCGTTCGGTGGAAGCCCAGCTGGACTGGCTCCCGTCGGAGCAGCCCGCCGGCATGGATGATCGGTTCATCGAGGTCACCGCGCGGGAGGCAGACCGACTCGGACTCAAACAATCCCGCCTCTACAGCGGCGCCGAACACGATGCGGCGATTATTGCGAAGAAGATCCCGACAGCCATGATCTTCGTGCCGTCGAAGGACGGCCGCAGCCACTGCCCGGACGAGTTCACCGCCGACAAGGACATCCACTCGGGCGCGAACGTACTTCTCAACACGATCATCACCCTTGATCGCGAGCTCGACTTCGCCTGACCGCGCCGTCTTCGCGACTGGTTCGGACTTCGCACTCTGGAGAACAACATGGATTTGTCACACCTTCTGTACCGAAGCGCGTTGCGTTATCCCGACAACCCGCTGTGGGTCTCGCTCGACCGTGCGCCCGTCACCTACGCGGAAGGCGCAGCCCGCGTTAGCTCCCTAGCCAACGCCATCCTGACCCGCGCTCCTCAGCGGGCGCGGGTCGCGATTCTGTCGACGAACCGCTACGAGGGGCTCGAAGGCTTCCTGGCCACCATCACGGCCGGCTGCGCCGCGGTCACCCTCAACCCGCGAGGCCATCAAGAGGACTACCGCCACGCTCTCTCGGACTCCAGGGCCACCATCGTCCTGTGTGATGCAACGCTCGCCGACCGACTGACTCCCCTTCACGAGGATCTTTCGCAAATCGAGCACTGGGTCAGTTTCGGCGGGGACGTCCCCGGTTTCGAACGGCTGGACGACTGGCTGAAGTCGCCGAGCGAACGTCCGGACATTGTGATCGAGCCCGATGATCCCGCGTGGCTGTTCTACACATCGGGAACCACAGGCAAGCCCAAGGGAGCTGTGGAGACCCACCGGAACCTGCTCGCGATGACGCGCCACTTCATGCTCGAACTCGGATCCGATCTCGGGTCCAACGACGTGATGCTGCACCTCGCTCCGATCTCGCACGGATCGTGCAGCGTCGCGATGCCACACCTCGCGGTGGGCGCGGCGAACGCGTTTCCGAGCTCGCTCAGTTTCGACCCCTCCGCAGTGCTCGAAACGATTGATCGCCTGAACGTCACTGCAACGATGCTCGCCCCCACGATGATTCGGATGCTGCTCGACGCTCCTGATGTGGAGAAGCACGATCTGTCAAGCCTGAAATCGGTCGTGTACGGGGCTGCTCCCATGCCGGTCGCCGACCTGAAGCGCGCGCTCGAGGTCTTCGGCCCCGTGTTCGTGCAGTTCTACGGACAGGCAGAGGCAGCCGCGACCATCACCTGTTTGCCGAAGGCCGAGCACCGTCTGGACGACGAGGACTGCGTCCGACGACTCGCCTCGGCCGGCCGCGAGACCTTCTCGACTCGCATTCGAATCGTCGACCCCGAGGGACGGGAAGTCCCCGCCGGCACCGTCGGAGAAATCACCGTCCGCGGTGAGCTGGTGATGTCCGGCTACTGGGAACGCCCGGACGCGACAGCCGAAACGATCAAGGACGGCTGGCTGCACACCGGCGATGCCGGCTACCTCGACGAAGGGGGATACCTCTTCATCACAGACCGCATCAAGGACATGATCATCAGCGGTGGATCCAACATCTATGCCCGCGAGGTAGAAGAGGTCCTCGGCCAGCATCCGGACATCGCGCAGGCCGCGGTAATCGGCATCCCCGATGAGAAGTGGGGTGAAGTCGTCGCAGCTGTGGTTGTCGCGCAGGAGGGCACAGATCTGACTCCCGAGTCCGTCATCGATTTCGCACGAAAGTCGATGGCCTCGTACAAGAAGCCACACCACGTCTGGATCGTGGACGAACTGCCAACCAGTGCCTACGGCAAGATACTGAAGCGTGAACTGCGTAAGCAGTACCAGACCGCGGGGCAATAGCGGAGTGATCGAGTATCCGTCGCCCCGCCCCTCGAATGGCGTGCTCCACGAAACGCCGGATTCGGTTTGGTAATGACGTGCGCAGCGCATGTGTCCCGGGCTGGCCAGGCATTCCCCGGACAGTTGGCCGTATGGAACGATCGTTTCTTGCCCGGCCTGACACGACTGGCCTCCGCACTGGCCGAGCGGGATGCGCCCTCGGCAGTCCAGCTCCATCACGGTGGTGCGCGCGCACGCCACGAATTTGCAGGACTTGAGCCGGTCGCCCCCTAGGATGATGCATCCAGAAGTATCCGCGTACTGATCACCGAAATCTGTTACATAGTACGAGATTTCGCTTCTACTGCACAACGGGTCGAGCACGCGGGACTCGATGGCGTCGAGATTTCTGGAGCGCACGGTTACCGCCTGTGCCAGTTCCTGGACTCGCGACCCAACACCAGGACCGACGGCTACGGTGGCACGCTGGAGAATCGTTCCCGGATGGTTCTCGAGGTTCTCGAGGCGGTGAGAGCGGCGACCGGACCCTCGTTCCAGGTCGGTCTGCGTCTGCGCCCCGAGCGCTCCGGTGTCCTTCTTCCGAGAGCTGTCACGTGGCAGAATGCACCATGACATCGGACCTTGTCGACTATCTCGATGTGGGATGTAGAGAAGCGCCCACACCGTGAAACCAGCCCGAACCGGCTCTCACGCGACCTGGCCGCTGGTGCCACACTGCTGGATGTCTTCGCATCGCTTCCGCGAGGGAGCACACGGCTCGGCGTGGCGGGCAAGATCCCGTCCGGCGCCGTGGCCCAGTCGTGTCTTGATCGGGGAGCGGACTTCGTTCTAGTCGGAACGGCGGCGATTCTTCAGCACGACTTAGCTCGCCGAGTGTTGATCGATCCGTCTTTCAGCAGCATCGATCAGCCGGTGTCGTGAATATCTCGCGTCGCAGGGACTGGGCCGCACCTTCATCGACTATCTCGCGAATGATTGGGACGATTTCGTCGCGTGATGATCACGCCCCTGGCCGAGGTGCCGGTCCTACCAAGGCGCCGCGCACCTCGGACGAGGAGGCACGGACGATCAGAGCGGGCTCCAAAGCGGCGCTTGCCGCATCACGTCCCTCGATCAACGACACCAGCTTGCGCGCTGCCGTCCGCCCCATCGCGCCCAGATCCGTGCGGACGCTGCTGAGG
>NZ_JBFUHV010000105.1:0-30595 GCF_056402215.1 Rhodococcus sp. P4_B6
CGGTCGACCGGAATCCCTACAAGCATGGCCGTTTCACGCCGGGCACCCGGATTCCGATTCTCGACCCGAAGCAGATCGAGAAGGATCGTCCCGACGTCGTCCTCGCGCTGCCGTGGAATCTCGAAGCGGAACTGACCGAACAATTGCGATACATCACCGAGTGGGGCGGTGAGCTCGTCTTCCCGCTCCCCTCCCTACACAGCGCGACATTTCAACCCGACAGCGCGGCAAGGAGGCTCACGACATGAAGGTTGTCCTGTTCTGCGGCGGCTACGGCATGCGGATGCGTAACGACCGCAACGACGCCATCCCCAAGCCGATGCAGATGGTCGGCCCTCGGCCGCTGCTGTGGCACGTGATGCACTACTACGCCCATTTCGGGCACAAGGAGTTCATCCTCTGTCTCGGGTACGGCGCCGAGGCCATCAAAGAGTTCTTCCTCGACTACCGCGAAGCGGAGTCCAACGACTTCGTTCTTCACGCCAACAAGATCGAGCTACTGCATTCCGACATCAGCGACTGGTCCATCACGTTCGTCGACACGGGTCTGGAATCAGCGATCGGTGAACGACTGCGGCGCGTGCGGCAGCACCTGGACGGCGACGAGCATTTCCTCGCGAACTACGCGGACGTCCTGACCGACGCTCCCCTCGACGACGTGGTCGCGAAGTTCCACGAATCCGGTGCCGCGGCGTCGATGCTCGTCGTCCCGCCGCAGTCCTCGTTCCACTGCGTGAATGTGGCCGACAACGGTGAGGTCAAAGAGATCATTCCGGTCAGCCGGCTACCAGTCTGGGAGAACGGCGGGTATTTCGTCCTCAGCGACGAGATCTTCGAACTTCTCCCACCGGGTGGCGATCTGGTCGCGGATGTCTGCGAAACCCTGGCGGGCGAGGGCCGGCTGTTCGGATACCGCCACGAAGGGTTCTGGAAGCCGGCCGACACGTTCAAGGAGCGGGCGGAACTCGACGCGAACTATGCAAGGGGCATCCATCCGTGGATGGTGTGGGAGCAACCGGAGGCGGTGTCATAGCTCATGCTCGACCTCCATGCTCTGCGTGTCGCCGAGATCGCCGTTCTCGGTGCGCACTGCGACGACATCGCGATCGGTATGGGCGGGACGCTGCTGACTTTGGCGTCCATGTCGCCAGGACTCCGGGTGCGTGCCCTGGTGTTGTCGGGCGACGACTCCCGGCGAGAGATAGAGGAACGGCACGCGCTCACCGCGCTGTGCCCCGACGCCGACCTCGAACTCGATGTCCTCGACGTTCCCGACGGCCACGCGCCCGGATACTGGGAGCCGATCAAGACTGCACTCGAGGGATTCCGGCGACGGTGCGAGCCCGACATCGTGTTCGCACCGCACCGCGGGGACGCTCACCAGGATCACCGGTTACTGGCCGAACTCGTACCGACCGTGTTTCGGGACCATCTCGTGTTGGGATACGAGATCCTCAAGTGGGAGGCGGACACCCCCCAACCCACCGTCTTCCACCCTTTGATACGTGCGGTGGCGGAGGAAAAGGCCCGGCTTCTCCTGAAGCACTACCCGTCCCAGGTCGACCGCGACTGGTTCGACCAGGAAGCATTCCTGGGTGTCACCCGGCTACGGGGTGTCCAGTGCCGCCGAATGCACGCCGAAGCCTTCGTTCTCGAGAAGGCGGCCATCCGATTCGGAAGGACCTGACATGCGAGTACTCCTCACCGGACACCGTGGCTACCTGGGCACGGTCATGGCTTCGTGTCTGCTCGGCGCCGGTCACGACGTGGTCGGGCTCGACTCGGGACTGTTCGCCGGCTGTATTCTCGGTCCCGCTCCGGTGGACGTGCCGTCGATCGATGTCGACCTGCGCGATGTGCAGCAGTCACATCTCCTCGGATTCGACGCGGTGATCCATCTCGCCGCGCTGTCGAACGACCCGCTGGGTTCGCTCGCCCCCGAAATCACCTACGCCATCAACCATCACGCGTCGGTACGCCTCGCTCGACTTGCGAAAGATGCCGGAGTACAACGTTTCCTGTACGCATCGACGTGCTCGGTGTACGGCTCGGCAGGCGACGAACTCGTGACGGAGGACGCTCCCCTGCGCCCACTCACCCCGTACGCGGAGAGCAAGGTGCGCGTAGAGGAAGACGTGACCGCCCTCGCCGACTCGGGGTTCTCGCCGGTCTTTCTGCGAAACGCTACCGCGTTCGGGTTCTCGCCCTGCCTTCGCGCCGACATCGTTCTCAACAACCTCGTCGGCGTCGCGATGCTCACCGGCACTGTGCGTGTGCTGTCGGACGGCACACCCTGGCGTCCGCTCGTACATGCCCGCGACATCGCCACTGCATTCTGCGCCGCACTCGTCGCGCCTGCGGACGCTGTTCACTGCCGCGCCTACAACGTGGGCACGGAGACCAACAACGTCACCGTGGCGCAGATCGCGGAAGCCGCCGCGGCGGCTGTGCCCGACTCGACCGTCGCCGTCACCGGAGCGACTGGCCCGGATCCGCGGTCGTATCGAGTCGACTTCAGCGCGATCCGGACGGCGCTCGACGGATACACACCGCAGTGGACCGTCGCCGACGGCGCGGTCGAACTGTACGAGAACTACGTGCGGTGGGGGCTCACCGAGGAACTGTTCACCACGCGATTCACCCGATTGGCTCACTTGCAGACGCTGCGGGCCTCGGGCGTGCTCGACGAGTCACTCCGGTTTCTCCGTGTCGGGGCCGGACATGGCTGACATCGGCATCTCGCGGTCGTCAGAGACACCGCAGCAGAGCCTCCCAGCTTCCCGCCGAGGCATCGCGTGGGCTCACAGCGGACACCGGGAGCGGCCACTCGATCCCCAGGCTGGGATCGTCATAGGCCACGGCGAGATCTTCGGTGGGATCGTGCCCGCGGTCGATCCGGTAACAGACGTCGCAGTCGGTGATTGCCTGGAAACCGTGGAGGAATCCCGGTGGCACGAACAGATGCGAGAAGCTGACGTCATCGAGCCTGAACGCCTGCTTCCGGCCGAAGGTCGTCGACGTCCGCCGCACGTCCACAAGCACGTCGTATATCGCTCCCCGCGCGCAACGCACGAGCTTGGCCTCGCCATCTCCCGATCTGCAGTGCATACCGCGGATCACGCCGCGCACCGATCGCGACTGCGAGTCCTGCACGAAGTCCGCGGCACGGACCGGCCGGCCCGAGCACGCCCGGCGCGCGACGGCGTCGTCGAAGATCTGCGCATCGAACGTCCGCGTGAAGAGTCCCCGCCCGTCCCGAAACGGCTCGGGAGTGAAGAGCAGGACGTCCTCGAGTTCCGTGTTTTCGACGCGCACATCACCATCGTGCCGCATCGCCGTGGGCGGGTCCGGCATTTCCGGAAGTCAGGGTGGCCACGATGATCTGCCGCGGATGTGCCGGATCCGACACGGTGTGGGTGCTCGACCTCGGGTGCACGCCTGCTGCGGACCATTTCCCGCCGGAGTGGTCGGCGATCGACTCGTGCGAGTCGGCGCATCCGCTGGCAATGGAGTTGTGCCGACGGTGCGGCCTCGCGCAACTCGCGGAGGACGACACGACGCCCGAGGAGCCGCACGGCGTCGAGCCGCTGGCGTTGAGGAAGCAGGCTGCCGACGCCGTTCGGACGGTCGCGGTGTCGGGTTTCCTCGACGGTGACACCGTACTCGAGTTCGGCAGCCCGCACGGCGGTAGCTGGCTCGGACTGCTCGCGTCGCGCGGATTCTGCCCGCCGCCCCCGGGGAGACGTGCCTCGGTCGTCCTCGACTGCTTCGGCCTCATGCACGAGGCCTGCCAGCGGTCGGCACTGCGGGAACGAGTGAACGCGACGGCAAGTGACGGTGTCCTTCTGCTCCAATTCCACTCTCTCGCTACGATAGTCACACACCGCCAGTGGAACGCGCTGCGGCACGGTCACTATGCGTACTACTCGTTGACCGCGCTGCAGCGGATGCTCACGGACGTGGGGATGAGCGTGTCGCACGCGTGGGAGTTCGACCTCTACGGCGGCACCGTCCTGATTGCCGCGCGGCACGGAGTCCGCTCGGACACATCGCACACCGTCCGCAATATCCTTGCGGCTGAAAACGCCCTGGGGGTGTGCGAGCCGCGAACACTCCGGACCCTGCAGCAGGCTGCGGACGGTCACGCCGGTGCGCTGCATACCTGGCTCGCCACGATGGCCGGTCGCGGACAACGGGTCTACGCATACGGCGCGGCGTCCCGGGCGGTGGCCCTGTTCAGCCGGGCGGGAGTCGACCATCGCGTGTTGTGCGCGGTAGCCGACGCGTCCCCCGCGAAACAGGGCCGCCGGATGCCCGGCACCGACGTCCCGATCATCTCCCCTGCGCAGCTGCTCGCGGACAACCCCGACGTGGTGCTGCTGACAATCGCCGACCTGCTCCCGGAGGTGCAGTCGCAGCTTCCGGGGTTGACCGGCAAATGGGTGGTGGACATTGCCGACGGGGACCGGCCGGACGCCGATCACGCACTTGCTCATGGAGGTCAGCAACCTCGCTGGAACACGCTCCGCACGTACCCTGCCGTCTGATATCCGATCTGCCACATCCAATCGGCGGCAGAAATGTCCGCCGGGCCTGCCGCCATCATGACGTCCCCGCCGTAGCAGCGCTGAACGATATAGCGCGCCCGTGACACGTGTGGCCGGAATGTGACGACGATGACGCTGTTCCATCCGCCGGCGGTCGCGAGATCGCGGAGTGCCCTCGCCTCCCCGGCAGTGGTCGCGGGGTCGGGATCGAAGCAGACAACGGCAAACGCGAACCGCGCTCCGCAGAGTCGATTGAGCCACGCGTCGGATCCACCGCTGGGATCGGACAGCAACACCCGCCCTGCGAGGCCCTTGCGGGCGAGATCGAGTCCGTACGTATACCGCTCGTGGCCGGGGCCGCCGAGGACGAGGATCGCATCGGCTCGGTGCAGCTCGTCGAGTTGGGGTTCGACATATGTCGGCACACACGCTGCCGTCGCGGTGAGAGCGGCCGCAACCACGCAGATGAACGTCCAGCGCAACCATCGAGCCGTCCGGCGCACCTAGCGTTCCCCTCTCACGGCTCGTGCGACGCGGCCACCGACCGAGCGGACGGCCTCCCGTATCTCCGCGAAGACGGACGGTGCGACCAGCCGAAGGGTCAGCAGGTAGGCGATCAGGAACGCGACACACTCCAGGGCGATCGCCGCGAGTCCGACTGCGATCGACCGCTGGTCCGACTGCACCACGTACCGTTCGAGCGGCGCGATCACCGCGAACGCCACAAGCGAGGCGATCACCGGGGGGGCCATCACCCGGGCTATCTCACGGCCCGATGCCCCGACCACCGAGCGTGCGAGTCCGAGCCCCGTGATCCCCACGACGATCGCCGCTCCCGAAACCGCGAGACCGACCCCGGCGAGCCCGAGAGGTAGCAACAGCAGCAGCAACGGGACCCCGGTCAGCAAGCCCGCTGCGGTCATCCAATTCATACGGCTGGATCGGCCGGCGCCCTTCATCGCCTCCGAGCTCACCGAGTTCATCGCCACGCCGAGTCCGAAGCCCGACATCGATGCCACCGCCACTCCGGCACCGCGCCAGGGCTCGCCGAGCAGCACCACGACGGCGGGCTCACCGACGGCGACCATCAGTGCCCCGGCCGGCATCGCCACCCGCCAGATCCAGCTCAGAGCACGCAGGAATGCGTACTTGAACCGCTGCGAGTCGGCGGAGATACGAGCGAAGGCGGGAAACAGCACGTACGAGCAGACCTGGACGATCGCCATGCCGGGGAGCAACGCGATCCTGCGGCCGTAGCGGTAGTTGCCGAGCGCAGCCTCGCTCAACCCGCGACCGATGATCGTCAACTCGACGACCTCCTGAGCCCTGGCGGCCGCGCCGTCCAGCAACAGCGGAAAGGAGAAGACCGCCATCTCACGCCAGAGCCGAATCGAGAACCGCCCACCGAACGGATGCCATCGGGACAGCCACCAACTCGCGACGATCCACACGAGCATCGACGAATACGAGCCGATCACCAGGGACCAGACTCCGTACCCCAGGGCGGCGAAGACAATCGAACCCGCTGCAAAGGTGATCCCGACGGCGGGATCCACGATGATCCGGCGCTTGAACTGGAAACGGCGCTGCATCAGGGCATCCGGGACGGACGTGATCGCGATCAACAACATCGACCCTGACATGGCAGCGGCCACGGTCCCGACCGCCGGGCTGTTGAATATGCGTCCGATCAACGGAGACGCCGCCAACATGACCAGGCTCATGAGGATCCCGGTGCCCAGCGTCACCCAGAACACCGTTGTGGCCGCATTTTCGACGTCGTGCTCGCGCTGAACGAGTGCCTGGGCCAACGTACCGTGGGTGACGACCACCAGAAAGGTGGTCATCACCGTGCCCGCCGCGAACACGCCGACGATCTCGGGACTCAGCAATCGCGCCAGCACCAACGTCTGCACGAACGTCACACCCTGCACGATCAGCAGACCCGCCGCTGCCATCGCCGCTCCGCGGCGCAGCTTTCCGCTCAGAGTGCCGACCGGGACGGTCTCGGGCGCCGGTACAGATCCCGAGTCATCGCACTCGGGAGCGCGCCCGGGTGTCGACGAACCCACTGCGCCGCCATCGTTCACAGCCGACTCACGGATTCGCTACRCCGACCGATCGTGTGTCCGAGAGCAGCGGTCGCCCGTTGCTTGAGCGGATGCAGCCTGCGCATCGCCTGAGGGAAGAGGGACAACGAGCAGGCCACCAGGGCGGCGCGGAGCGTGTGCCGCTGCGCGAACGCCGCTTTCGCCTCGACACGCGCCGCGACCAGGTCTCCTTCCAGGAGAGACCGTCGAGCCTGCCGCATCGCCTGGTGATACCGCAACCGCTGCAGGTTCGTCCGTAGCGCGTCCAGGTCCTCGGCCCGGCTCGTGGAATGCACCACCGTCTGGAACGACCGTTGAATGCGCCGATCGAACGCCTCGACCCCGGCGGGGTCGCGCGATACCGAGTCCTTCCGGACCCGGCAGCGCGCGAGGCGTTCGGGGAGCATTCGCACGTCGAATCCGGAGGCGACGAGCCGCAGCCACATGACCACGTCCGCCTCGACTTCCTGTGTCGCGTGCTCGTACCCGCATACAGCGCTCCACGCCTCGCGCCGAACCGCGCCCGTGTAGTAGGGGATGTACCCCGCGAGCATGTCGGTCAGCGTCAGAGGGTGCCCAGGGTGCGGTCGTGTCCGGAAGCCGATAGAGCGTAGATATCCCTTGTGTGTGCCACCGTGGTCGTCGAACAGGAAGGYGTCACAGCCCACCGCGTCGATGCCCCGGTCGGCGGCGAGCACCGTCCCGGTGCGCGCACAGAAGTCCGGCATCAGCAGATCGTCGCTGTCGAGCACGCAGAAGTACTGTCCGCGCGCCAGCGCGGCCGCAGCCGTCACGCCCCCCTCGTATCCACGATTCTCTTGTCTCACCAGTCTGATTCGGCTGTCGGATGCGTAGGACCGGACTATCGCCGCGATCTCGTCGGAGCGTCCGTTGTCGACGACGATCAACTCCCAGTCGGTACGGGTCTGGCCGCGCACCGACTCGATCGTCTGCACCAGGTACGGCTCGGTCCGGTACGCGGTGGTCAGAAAGCTGAATGCAGGAAGGGGTCGCGACACGCTCACCGTTACCACCCCAAACCCACGTAACCTTCGCGCCGGCGCCGCTCCTCGGCGCCCGGGAGTCTGACGAGGTCGACCACCGTGTGCTGCGCGCCCGCCCGGTTGACCGCCGCCACCACCGAGGGCTCCCTGGACCCGGCGATGAGCACCTCCGCGTGGTCGAGAACTGCATCGACATCATCGGTGAGAACCTGACCGATGTGCGGCAGCAGTTCCTCGATGAATTCGCGGTTCGCACCCAACAGCCTGGACAGTGCGACATTGGCATCGCAGATCTTCACGTCGTAGCCCTTGCCGATGAGCCTCTCGGCCAGCTCGACCATCGGGCTCTCCCGCAGATCGTCCGTGCCGGGCTTGAACGACAGACCGAAGATGCCGATCCTGCGCTTACCCAATGCGATCACCTGGTCCACTGCCCGCCGCAGGTGCATCTCGTTCGACACCAGCACGTTCGCCAGCACCGGCACTTCGACGTCATGGACTCGCGCGGTATGCATCAGCGCGCGCACGTCCTTCGGCAGACACGACCCCCCGAACGCGAATCCCGGACGCAGATAGGCGGCACTGAGATTCAGTTTCGTGTCGGCGAGGAAGATGTCCATCACGGCGTGTGAGTCGAGTCCCAGAGACGCGCAGATGGCTCCGATTTCGTTGCCGAACCCCACTTTCAGGGCGTGGAAACTGTTGTCGACGTACTTGACCATCTCGGCGACCGGGATCGGAACGCGGAACCGCGGTCCACCGAGCCCGTCGTACAGACCCATGACCTGCCGCCCGCTGCGTTCGTCGCTTTCCCCGACCACCGTCTTGGGCGGATTGAGGAAGTCGCGCACACTGCTGCCTTCGCGCAGGAACTCGGGGTTGACGCAGACGCCGAAGTCGACTCCCACCCGCTTGCCCGATGCGCGTTCCAGGCGCGGGATGAGTATCTCCTCGCAGGTACCCGGAACCATGGTGCTGCGGTAGACGACGACGTGGAAACTGTCCTTGGTGGCCAGGGCGGCGCCGATCTCGTCGGTCGCACGTTCGAGATAGCGGGTGGCCAGTCCTCCCCCCGGCGCGGACGGGGTGCCGACACAGACCATCGTGACGTCGCTGTCGAGGACGGCGCGGGCGKGGTCGTCACTGACGGTGAGCAAGCCTGATTCCACGACCTCGGCGATCAGCTGGCCGATCCGCTCTTCGAAGACCGGGGTCTGGCCTCGGCGCAGAAATTCGATCTTCGAGGAATTGACGTCGACCCCGACCACGGGGAAACCCCGGGATGCCAGGCATGCCGCGGAAACACATCCGACATACCCCAGCCCGAAGACGCTCAGGACCATCCGACGCTCCGATGGACGTACATACAATTCGGTCGCGCTCATCTCAACCGCCAAAACCAGTAGGGATCTCAAGGTTTGCTAGTGCAGCGTATTCCATACTACGTCCCCGTTTTTAGCTGTGGTTCCGATCGCGCAGTTGATTGTTACTCGATTTAACGCATCCCCATCTCGCCATCTCACGGCGAGGGACCCATCGCGAACAGCAAGGGTGAGGTCTTCGGCCCACGCGCCGCGCTCGTCCATCGGGTTGAGCACGGTAGCGACCGCTACCGGCACTTCGCCGGCACAGCATCCGCCGACCAACCATGACGGCTCTCTCGATTCCAGCCGATACGACCACCAACCGAGGCCGTGCCGGGCGTCGCCCCGTACCTCGTACGGAATCAGCTCAGTGCTGGCGGCGTGGACCAGCTGGAGAATCGGCTCCCCATTTCGGCTGGCGAGGTGACCCCCGCCGACCGGTGTGACGTCCAGCGACGGCGACAGCGGCCACGACGTGCGCACCTCGTGGCGGCCTCGGCCTGCGATGAGATCGACGACGAGGACGCTGCCCCGATCCGGCGGCGCGATGAGCCACCTCCGATGCACCACCGGCTTCGAGAGTCTCCCGTAGCCGCTGTGTTCGGCATCGACGACACTGCGCTCGAGGTCGACCGACCGCACCCGTACGCGGGCATGCTCCGTCCACAGAAACGGCCCGCCGACAACCGATTGGTCCAGGCCGTCGACACACACGGTCGCGTGAGCGCGAGTGCCCCGATGAGCAGCGCGCCAGTCCGGGTGCCTGTAGTAGCTGCCGGTGCCGGGATCGCCGATGACGTCCTCACCGTCGATGCTCAACGTCACTGCGAGGGCGTCGGCGTGCCCGTGTGCGGCGAGCGAGAGGTATCCCAGCGGGCCGACGTCCATAGTCAGCCGCCGCGCTCCGGCGCGCAGCACCACCAGGCCTCCGTCCGGAGCGAAGAAGCTGCGAGGACCGGGTTCTGGGACGGCCTCCGATCCGGAAACAGGTTCTGTGCGAGCGTAGTTCATCCAGGCCCCCGACAGCGTCGTGCCGCCCACCCGGCGTGCCGACGCGTTGCGGGTCACCGCGGCGACCGTGCCGAGATGATCTCGGACCGTGCGCACCGGCTCGGCGCCGAGCCGGAGCGCGAAACCCTCGTCGTCGTCTCCGTAGCGTGGCGCCGGGTCACGATCACCGACGAGTGCTGCGATGAAGTCCGCGCTCCGGTCGACGGCGGCGATCAACTCCGGCGGTGGTCGACCGTCACGGAGCGTCAGCAACGCGGCCACGGTGAGCAGCAGTTCCGACGTGAAGACCTGGTATCCCACCGACTGCTCGGCGCCTGCGCCGTCGGGCAAGATCTGCCGGGCCGCCTCGGCGGACAGCACACGGATCGCGTCCTTCTCCCAGGACTCGGCGCGGGCCAGCTCCGGCAGAAGAATCGCCACTGTGGCGACGCCGGCCATTTCCCCGACGAGGTGGTTGTTGGCCGAGCTGAACTGCGAACGCTCGTCCCAGCAGCGACGGGCAGACTCGGCGAGCAGACGGACGACAGCCCGGAACCTCGTGGTCGTCAACCCGGGCGAATCCCGCAGCCCCTGTAGTGCCACCGCGATCGAGATCGAGCGCACGCCCGCCTCGAATGCACCACGCCATCCGATGCCGAGGCCCGGTGGATTCTGTTCGATCCACGAGTCGAGTTGACGAAACGCCGCGTCACTGAATCGCTCCTCACCGGTGAACAACCACGCCTCGGCGAGCCAGGGCAGATGCTGGAGTCGATTGAGCTCCCAGATCCACTTCGGATCACCGTCCGCCGTGCGGTGGTTGATTCGGGATGCGGGCACGACGGGCCAGCCCACTTTCGAAAGCGGGTCGTAATGCCAGTCGATCGGCTCCGGCAGCGTCACTTCGGGGTGACCGAAGTACGAAAATCGCCCGCAGGCCACACGCTCGGCGGCCGCGATCACCTGCCCGACCGCGGCCGGATGTGCACGGGCGATGTCGGCGGCCCGGTCGCGGTCCAGAAGTGCCGGACGGCCGACGCATTCCCGGAATCTCGCCAATGCGGCGTCCCAGTCCGGTTCCGGCGTCCCCAGCAACTCGGAGTCGGTCGTCTCGCCGCGCCCGCTGAGCGGAAGCAGGCTCCGACCGGCCCGACTCGCACGCCACGCCACCTCGCGCGGTCCCATCGTCTGCAATCGGCGTACGCGCCAGAGGAGTTGACTCACGGCGTCCTCCTTGCGAATACGAGAACCTCGTGCGGCACGTGACAAGGTGCCGTCGGGCGTGTCAAGCTGACTCGGTGCCCGGCATTCTCGCCTTCCGGCGGTTCGGCCGCTTCCGATTCGCCCTGACGGCGGCCATTACAGCCGTCGGACTGATCGCCGCGTGCTCTACGCCCGTCGGAGAACCTCAGGCGCCGGCGCCGGCGCCGGCGCCTGTGCCCGCGCCCGGCGATCCGCACTCCCTCACGTTCCCCAGGACGGCAACGTATTTCCTCAATCAGCAGGAACTTCCGTCCGTCGACGAGCTCGCCCGATATGACGTGGTAGTCATCGACAACGAATGGGCGAACCGGAAGCCGCGCGAGTACTTCGACGAACTCCGTCACGCGAACCCGCGCCTCCGGTTGTTCGCCTACGTGAATGTGGTCGACCATCCCGATCAACTCGGCTCGGAGGCCTACTGGGCCAACCGATACGCGTTGTGGCAGTACGACCAGAACGGCGAAAGTGCGTTCCCGGATTCCTGGCTGGCGCACACCATGGACGGCGCGCCGGTCAGCGAGTGGCCGGAGTCGACGATGACCAACCTCACCGACCAGGCGCCACGGATCAACGGCCAGGTCTTTGCCGAGTACGCCGCGAACTGGGTGGTCGACGACGTCTGGTCTGCGGGGGTGTGGGACGGTATCTTCCTCGACGTCTGGGGCGACCGGATCTACAGTGCGAACCGAGATCACTGGGACATCGATTCCGATGGCACCGACGAACCGGACGACGCGATCTACGGGTTCGGAAACCCCTGGGAGCGTGGCGTGAACCTGGCCGAACAGATCATCCGGCGACGAATTCCGGACGCCATCCTGATCGCGAACGGAGACCGGACGCTGCTGGCGCAACAACTGGACGGCCGGGCGTGGGAGAAATTCGCAGACCCCCGCGCCGACCGGAATCCTATGTTCGACATCGAGCAGTATGCCAGTCTGACTGCCGAGGGGGACCATCGCATGCCCGGCCTGGCGATGACGATCGACAGGCTCGGTCCCGCACCGCATTCGGCACCGGACTTCCAGCGTGCCCGGTACTTCCTGGCGGCGACGTTGCTCCAGGACGGATTCTGGGCCCCGATGGGCGCCGACTACGACGAGCCGGCCTACTTCGACGAGATGGACGGTGGCGGACTCGGCCCGGGGTACCTCGGGCACCCCCTGGTGGCCAACCCGTCGCCGGCCGCCCTGAACGATCCGTATGCGGACGGGGTCGGGTCGCTGGGCCACGGCCTCTTCCGTCGCGACTTCGAGCACGGCATCGTCCTGCTGAACACCGATGGCAAAGCCCGGGAAGTGCAGCTCGAGACACCCTTTCGGCGACTTCACGGCAGCCTGGATCCGAGCACCAACAACGGGGCCACCGTCACGTCGGTGACCCTCCAGCCGAGCGACGGTCTCGTGCTCTTGCGCGAGAACCCGTAACCGCATCCGGTCTCTCATCGCATCACCCGCTCGACCGCGAAGAGCCGCGCGTAGAAGTCGATGAGTGCCCGGCGCGACGTCTCCCACGACAGCTGCTGCTCCACCCGAGCCCGGCCCAGTTCGCCCATCCTGTGACGTTTCCGGGAGTCCCGTAACAGCTCGTCGATCCCAGCCGCGAAGGCCGATTCGTCATTGGCCGGGGCGTAGACAGCGGACTCCCCCGCCGATACTCGCGACTCGACGAGTTCGAACGAGACGAGTGGCCGCCCCATCGCCATGTACTCGACGACCTTGTTCATCGTCGACACATCGTTCAACGGGTTTCGTGGGTCAGGCGCAAGACAGACGTCGGCGGTCGACAGACACCGCTGCACGAACTCGTCGGGGACCCGGCCGGTGAATTCGACCGTGTCCGTGAGCCCGAGCTTCTCGCTGAGGGCGACCATGTCTTCGAAGGCGTCCCCCGCGCCCATGAATATGCAGTGGAGGTCGTCCCGGCCGAGGCCGTCCCGCAGGTGAGCGAGGGCGCGTAACGCATAGTCGACGCCGTCCTGCGGACCCATCACCCCCAGGTATGCCGCGAGATACCGCTTGCCGCGCCGCAGGCTCGGATCGGGGTCTCGGCGGACGAATCGACTCAGATCGGGCGCACTCCGGACGACGGTAACCCGCTCCGGCGCCAGATGACCGCGCTCGAGTGCAACCCGCCGATAGCTCTCGTTCGTCGAGATGACGGCGTCGGCAGTGGCCAGTGTGAGCCGTTCCAGGAGTCTGGTCGCCCAGTAGAGGACCTGGCCGCCTCGGGGAAACCGGGACAGGAAGAGTTCGGGCACGAGATCGTGGTGGTCGAACACGAACTTGGCGCCGACCGGGCGAAGCAGCGCAGCGACGAGGAACAGCAGGTCGGGCGGATTGCAGGCGTGGACGGCATCGACCCGATCTTCTCGGCGCACCCGAAGAGCGAGCCGCGTGGTGTGCCACAACGCCAGCCCGTACTCCCGCAGATAGCCCAACGGCCCACCCTCCGCGGCACGCAGGGGGTAGCGGAGAATACGGACCCCGTCGATCGTGACGTCCGGCTCCCTGTCCTGGGTGGTCCCCATCGGGCAGATCACTGTGACGCGATAGCCGGCCTCCACCAACGCAGTGCTCTCCTGCCACACCCGGCGGTCGAACGGTACCGAAAGGTTCTCTACCAGAATCAGAATGTGCCGACTCATCACACCTCCACCACTTCGGTGAGCAGACGCTCGAATCCTCGCGCCGTGTCTTCGATCCGGTACTGCTGTTCCACCCGTGCACGCCCCGACAACCCCTGCCGGGTGCGCAGCCCCGGGTCCGCGGCCAGGGCGAGGAGCCGCTGCGCCATCGCATGCGCATCTCCGACCGGCACCACGTAGCCCTGTTCACCATCGGTGACCATGTCTCGCAGGCAACCGCAGTCGGTGACCACGAGCGGCACGCCCGCGGCCATGGATTCGATCGCGATGATCGGCACTCCCTCGTGCACCGACGACAGACAGGACACGTCGAGTCCCGGCAGGAGTTGTCGCACGTCCCGTCGAACGCCCATGAAGCGTGTGCGGCCGGCAATCCCGAGTTCATCCGCAAGAGTGCGTAACTCGGCCTCACGTTCGCCGCCGCCGATCACGACCAGCCGCACCCGCACATCAGACTCCGCCACCGAAGAAATCGCTTCGAAGAGCATCTGGTGCGCCTTCTGATCGCTGAGGCGACCGACGATACCGACGACGAAGTCCCGCGGGTCGAGACCGAATGCGGCCCTGGCAAGCTCGGAGTCGGTGTTTCGCGGCAGCGGAGGCAGCACGATCCCGTTCGGAATCACCACCTCGCGTGTGCGTCGCCAGGCGAAGCGCCCAACACCCTCTTCCCGGCGGAGGTACTCGCCTTGTCGAGGGGCGAGCAGGACGAGCGCGTCGGACAGCCACAGCGTTTCCACCGTGGAGCGCGGCAGGCAGCGCTTGCCGACCGACGTCAGGTCCATGTCGTGGGCGGCGACGATGTTGGCACGCGCTCCCGCCAGCCTTGCCGCAATTCGCCCCAGCGCCAGTGCCGCTCGATGATGATGAGTGACCAGTACCACGTCCGTGCGATCGCGTCGCAGGCTGCGGATCAACCGTGGCAGGGTTCGAACGTCGTAGCGCCCCGTACGCCCCAGCACTTCGACCTCGAATCCCGCCCTCCGGAACTCCTCGCCGAGGGGCCCGGCCTCGCGCAGACAGATCAGACGTGGTCGTACGACCCGTGGATCGAAGTTCCGGAACAGTTCCAGCATCAGGAGTTCGACACCCCCGACGAACGTCAAGTCCAACACCAGACTGAGCCGGATCGGCCTCGTCGAACGAGGTGGGAGTCGCCCCGCCACCTCCTCGAGCGCGAGTTCGCTCTCGGCGACGCTTGTGCGCAGGCTGAACTCGGACTCGACTCGCGTCCGCGCCGCGAGGCCCATTTCCCGGGATTTCTCGGGCTCCGACAGCACTCGGAGCAGCTTCTCGGCGAGCGCATGCGGCGAACGCGGGGGCACGAGAAATCCGGTCACCCCCTCCGTAATCATCTCCGGCACGCCGCCCACCGCGGTACAGACCGCCGGCCGACCCGCGGCCATTGCCTCGAGCAGCGCCATCGGAAAACATTCCACGCTGAACGAGCTCAGGACGAAGACGTCCATCCCTCCGAGCAAATCTTTCACGTCGTGACGAGAACCGGTGAAGACCACATGGTCCGCGATGCCCAGCTCACTGGCCAGCTGTTCCAGCTCGCCTCTCATCGGCCCGTCTCCGACCACCAGGAACTTTGCGGCCGGCAGCTCGTCGATGACCAGCCGTGCCGCGTGCAGCAGCGTGGCGTGGTCCTTCTCGGGCCGCAGCGCGGCAAGAATCCCCACCACTCGGTCGAGCGGCCCGATCCCGAACTCCGCGATCGCCGCCCGATCTCCACTCGGATCGAATGCTGCGGGATCCACCCCGTTGTGGATTATTCGGATCTTGCCCGGCGGGATGTGTAGATCGCCTACCAGATAGGGAACTTGCGCCTTCGCCACACCGAAATACGCGCTCGTGACCGGGCCGAGTGCGCGGTCGGCGAACCGCCGAAGGACACTCCTCGTGGTGGTCTCACCGCAGTTGTGAACCCATACGACCGTCCGTGGAACTCGGGCCAGGACAGCCGCGACACGGCCGAGAGTCTCGGCGTTGAAGCCGCGCACGATCATGATGTCCGGGGAAATCCTGCGCGTCTCACGCACGAGGTCCCATAGGGCACCGACCGCCTGCAGCTTCGTTCGTCCCAACGCCAGGGCGGGAACAGCACCGGCCGCCAGGGCCGGATACAGTTCGCCCTCGCTTCCGATGCAGATGACGCTGGGCTCGAACCGTTCTCGGTCCAGTCGGGGAAACAGCGTTGCAGCGTGCCGCTCCGCTCCGCCGACGCGGAGGTCAGGCACCACTTGCAACACCCGCAGTGGGCGATCGGCCGTCACCGCCGCACCTCCTGGTAGAGGGCATCGAAACGGCGCCACACGACGTCGACGTCGAATTCGGCCCGGATGCGCTCCAACGCCTGCGCTCCGATGCGGGTGCGGGCATCGTCGTCGTAGACCACGTGACGCAAGGCTTGCGCGAGTGCGTCCACGTCGTCAACCGGAACCAGCACCCCACAACGGTCGTCGATCAGTTCGGGGATACCCCCCACGGCGCTGGCGACAACGCACAGGCCGTGGGCCATCGCCTCGAGTATCGCCATCGGCTGGCCCTCGTTGCGCGAGGGCAGGGCCAGTACGTGGGAGCTCGCCAACAATTCGGGCACCCGATCCGGATCGAGCCATCCGAGCACCGTGACGGTGGATCCCACCGACAGCTCGTCGACCCTGTCCCGCGCGCGCTGCACTTCGCCGTCACCGGCGATCGTCAGTCGCGCACGCTCGCCTCCGTCRCCGACCATCTTCGCCCACGCGTCGAGCAACGTGAAAGTCCCCTTGCGATCGCCGATGCAGCCGAGGAACAGCACGTGCACCTGTTCACTTCCGGACGGCTGCCGTACCGGACGGCAAGGCCGGACCGCGTTGGGAACAGAGACGATCCGTGCCTGTGGCGCAATCCGCTCGAGGCGCTCCACCCAGCAGTCGCCGAGCGCCACCACTACGTCCGCACCGGTGAGGGTGGCGCGGATGAGCGCCTTCACTGGGCGCGACGATCGGCTGTAGAACTGGTGGAAGTCGGAACCGTGCACGTGCATCACAATCGGCACCCGGAAGATTCGACATATCCAGGCGAGGATCGCCTTCCGGATGAAGCTGCCGGCGACGGAGGTATGAAGATGAACCACATCCGGCCGGTCGCGAACCAGAGCAGCCACGAACGCACCCAGCCCTGTCGCGAACACCACGATTTTCGTCGCGACCGTCCCGTTCCGGTGAGTGCTGACATGGCGAACGTTCCACAACTCCCACAGCGGAGTGCCTTGCATCGTTCGGACGAAGCTTGCCACGCCGCCCCGGGTGGACGTGCTGGTAGATGCCCACAGGGCCCGCTGCCGCTTCATGTTGGTTCCTGTGCTGGGACCGATGCAAACCCGCGTCGATGCGGATCAGGTGTCAACGGGTCCGCGGGAGCCCGCTCTGCCCAGCCGATTGCGATGCCGACGAGCAGCATCACGACCGCGTTCGGGAAATCGAAGAACCGGAGGTCCACCGTGAGTCCGGAGATCACGAGCACAACGAAGGCCATCATCGCCACAAGCGCGAGACGCCTCCCGCACAGGCCGTCGGCCGGCAGCACCCGAAATGCGTGGAAGAGACCGCTGGCGAGGAGAAAAAGCACCGCGAGCCACAGAACCAACCCGATCAGCCCCAGTTCCGCCGCGATTCCGAGCTCATTGAAGTGGGATGCGATTCCGAAGCCGCGAATCCATGGCACATCGGGCGCCCACTGCTTGTGATTGTAGGTGTTCATCGCGGTGAAGCGCCCGATCCCCCACCCTGCCAACGGTTTCTCCTGGATTGCCCAAATCGCCGTCTTTGCAGTATTGAGACGATCCTGCAGTTCGTCGGGCGAGCCGACGCCACCCGCCGAACGATCGCTACTGGTGAAGGTCGACCATTTGATGGCCACGCCCGCCGCGGCGACCCCACCGGTCACAACGAAACCGGTTCGAAATCCCTTGGCAGATACCGCTCCGATCAACACCACGACAGCGAACGCGAGCCAGACGACTCGCGTGTGGGTCAAATACACACCGTAGGCGGACGCCACCGCGATAGCGGTGGCCAGAATCCTGCTCCACCCCGGTTCGCGGGGCGTTGCGGCCAGGAGAAGCGCCACGATGAAACTGAGGATCAACACCATGCCGTTCACCACAGGCTGGTCGAAGATGCCGACGGCAYGCCCCACCCAGCTCGGAGACTCCACTATGTAGCGGGGCCAGACGAGTGCGGTCGGACCATGAAACTGCAGAATGCTCATCGCAGCCGAGTAGGCGCCCAGCAACAGGATCGTCCACAGAAGGGTTCTGACGGTGGACACCCGGTCGAACGTGTACCGCCCCACGAGAAACATGGTGAACGGAATGATGGTCCCGGTCAGCACGAACCGCGCTACGGAAAGTTCTTCGCCGGACACGGGGACCACGGAGCCATAGGGATGCGCGGAGAACATCGACATGATGTTCCAGGTGACGTAGAGAACCATTGCACACTCGATGGCGCCGAGACGCGGCGCGCGATCGGTTCCCCGCGCGATCCAGATCGCCCACGCTCCCACCACCCCGAGGAAGGCCAGGACGAACGGATCCACCGGCAGGATGCTGGGTAGCGCGACCCGAAGGAACGTGGTGACCAGCAACAGAAGAACAGCGACCACCGGATCGCGCAGCCCGGAGATGACGAGAACACTGCCGACGGCGCCGAGCAAGAGGAGCACACCGAATTGAGTCGGCACCTTCGCGGCGGCCGCGAGCACAATCAGCACGGCCACGGGGAACACGACGCCCGGCAGCCATCGGCGGGTCACTCCACCCGGTGGCGAAACACTGGTGGGGTCGGCGAAGTGCGGTGCCAGTCTCATTGTGGTCAGGTCACGGATGCGCGGTCTGATCCGAGGTGGACTCGCGGACCTTCAGCATGTCGACCTTGTCCAACTCGCCGGTCTCGGCCGACTCTGCGGTCTCGGCCGACTCTGCGGTCTCGTCCGACTCGGCGGACTCGTCCGACGGCGGGGTCGGCGAAATGCGTCGCGTGCATCGAGGATCGATGATGACGGCGCCGAGCAGCCTCGACTCCACCTGGCCGAGCATCCGACATGCCTCCACCGTTTCGGGGACGCGCGTAGCGCCTCGTTCGACGACGAGCACCACTGCGTCCGCTGCCGCGCACATCACCTGCGCCTCAGCCGCTTCCGTGATCGACGGAGCCTCGACGACGACAACGTCGGCAACACTGTGGGCCTGCTCGAGCAGGTTCCCGAACCGCTCACGGGTGAACAACGCGTAGGGATCACCGTGCCCCGTCCCGGTCGGCATTTCCGGCAGCGCGTCAGGTTCCGCCTGGTGGATGAACTCGGCGATCGCAGGTGGGGTGACCGCACTGAGGAAATTCGCGACGCCGGGAGGTTCATCGACGTTCGTTCCGCTCTCGGAACCGTGCAGATCCGCCCGCAGAATCAAGGATCGTTCGCCCTGGATCGCCCTGTGCTCGGCAATTGCCCGCGCAACCTGCGCGGCCCCCTTTGTAGACCGCGGCGAAGTCACCACAACCGTTGCAGGGCGGGGAAGATCGGCCAAGCCGACGATGTTTGCCAAGCGTCTGAATTGCTCCTCGCGACGCCGCTCCGCCCGGGGGTTCCCCCCGCGCGGTACCTCGACCAGGGTGTCCACGCCGACCTTCTCACGCATGTCGTCACCGGTCCTGAGGCGCTTCGACACCGCATCCAGTGCGAGAGCTGCAACGCACCCGAGTATCACGCCGCCGAAAAGCCCGAGCATCGCATTCCGCACCAGAGATGGTGTATCCTCTGCGACGCCTGCGGCGAGCTGCTGGTCCTGTAACTCGTTTGTCGTGTCCAACTCGAGCGCAGTGATTCGGTCCTGGAGCTGCGCCATTGCGACGGGGTCTGCTTCGGGGGACGAACGTTGCTCCTCGAGCTGTTGCCTGAGCTCTTCGAGGGTGCCGGCTCTGCCTGCGAACCTGACGGTGTTGACATCGTCGCGGAAGGCCCCGGCCATTGCGGCTGCCGAGGACGCCGCGACCTCGGGATCGTTCGCGGTGGCGTCGATGTAGAGGATCGGACTCGCAGCAGCCGTGCTGGCGGCGAAGGTCACATCGTCGGGAACGTCCGCGCGAGCCCGGATCCGCTCCTGGTAGGGCCCGTTGTTGAAGTAGTCGACGTACCCCACCACGAGGATTGCGTCCTGCTCGGGGGCCCGGCCCGGCGAGGAGACGATCAGCGCCGCCCTGCCCGTATAGCTGGTCCCGGCTTCCTTCGCCGCCGCGACCGCTCCGAGAACCGCGAGTGCAGCGACGAAGACGACCAACACGCGACGGCGCCAAATGCGCTTGATCTGAACGTTCAATGTGCTGGTCACGTGCCCCTCCGCCATTGGTGCGGAGAATCGCACGTCCCCGCTGTGATGTCGGCCGACTCGGCACACCAACGTCCAACCCACGGCGCCGACCCGAAAAGTCAACCAAGTGATTCCCGACCTGAAGATTAATTTACATCATCTATAAGGACGTGCGGTATGGTTTTGGTGGATTTTCCATAATTTACGTTTGATGCACGGAGCCGAGTAACATCGACGGCCAGAGGTGAGGTCGTTGGATCTTCCGAGAACAAGAGTTGCTGTCGTCGCGGCCGCGAGGTTCCACCTCCGGCCACTTCGCCGGATTCGCGTTGCACGCCGAGCCCCGGACCTACGTCTCGGCCCGGTAGCCGTCGCCGGGCACGAGGTGGCGCTCCGCTCCCCGCGGCTGTCCGATGCAGCCGCGTGGCGGGAAATTCGGCTGCGGGATCGGCGTCTGATCGAACCGTATTGGGTCAGTTCGACACTGAGCTGGTCAGAGCGCCACACCGAGACGATCTGGGTGGACGAATGCCTCCAGTCACGGAAAGCCGCTCGTGCCGGACTGGCGCTGCCGCTGGTCGTCGAGATCGACGGTCACTTCGCGGGGCAATGCAATCTCGAACGCATCGACTTGCGCACCAAAACCGCAGAGGTCGGCATCTGGCTCGACGCACAGGTGACTGGAAAGGGCGTGTGCTCGGTCTTGGGCGTTCTACTCGCGAACTACGCCTTCGGCACGTTGGGACTACGCCGAGTCACGGCGCCCATCTGCGTGGACAATGCTGTGGCTGCGAAGCGGGCTGAGCGCGTGGGCATGAGACGCGAGGGCACAATGGCCAGCTTCCTCGACGTCGGCGGCCGCCGCAGAGATCACGACATGTGGGCGATCACGTCGGACATGTGGGCGCACACCTCGGGAACACGACAGCCACACCCCGACAAGATCTAGACTCGACGGCACCTGCCCGCTGCATTCGGCGAATGAGATTCAGCCGGAACACACACGGCGCGTTATCGTTCCGTAGCCCGGCGCGCCTGTTCCGACTCGACGAGCGCGAACACTCGCTCGAACGCCTGCTTGCTCGCAGACACCTGCGCGCGTGCCTGCGCACGCAGGTCGGATCGCAGACCCGGGGCCTCCCTCCACATGCGGTGAATCGCGCGCGTGAGCCGTTCGTCGAGCCCGTCCTCAGCGAGCTGAACCAACTCGACACCGCCGGGGAACATCCCGCTCAGGCCACCGAGTTTGTCGTCGTAATAGCGCGAAGTCGACAGGCCCACAACCGGAATTCCCTGGGCGAGAGCGAAAACCGCAACGTGGTATGCGCCGGTGACGAGTACACGACATCGCGCCACCTCGGACACCAGGTCCCGGGCACTGGCGAAGCGCCCCACCGTGGGTCTCACGATCGGGAACCCGTCGACCAACGGCATCGTCGAGTGACGATCTTCGGCCTCGTATTCAGAGACGATCAGCGGGACGAGACCAGCGTCGACCGTGCCGGCGAACCCCCTCAACACACGGCCGACGACATCCTGCGCCCTGTCCGTGACCGGGGAATATCCGGCCACGCGAAGGCAAACCCCGATGTCGGTCCCAATCGTGTCGGATTGCATGCCGTAGGCCAACTCCACCGCGTCGTCCCCGGTAACCACGACCCGCTCGGAAGGCACGCCGAGCGACCGCAGGAGAGCGGGACCTCGCTCCTGCTCTCGGACCGCGATGAGGTCGACCTTGGGCAAGACACGCATGGCATGAGCGAGTATGTGCTCTCCTGTGAGCGGTCCGATGCCCTGTCCGCACATCGCGGTCGGTATGTGCAGGTCAGCCGCACGCTCGAGCAGATCGAGGGTGCGGTGAGCCTGGTAGGGATCCACGTCGGTCATGTAGCCGCCGCCCATCGCGAGCACCAGTGAGGCATCGCGGACGGCCATCGGAATGCGCGGAATGCGCCCGGTTTCGTCCGGCACGGCGGTCGGTGTGCGAAGGGAGTCCCGGACCTTGCGCGCATAGTGCCGTGGACGATCAGAGACAGCCCACCAGCCCGCCGAGACCGGGCCGACCAACCGGGGCCCGGCGTACGCTGGCACCTGCCACCACGGTCCGGATCGTGACCATCTGCTCCCACGTCGATAGGTCACCGGCTCGGCGGCGGGAGCGAACGCGCGCAGCAACGACGGTGCGTAGGTCAGAACGCCGAGCCGCGCACCCGGCCATCGCTCACTCAGGCGCCGGAYGGTGACGTCGAGGATGGCGAGGTCACCTCGATTGGTAAGCCAGTACTCCCCGTTCTCGATCAATACACGCACAGTCGAACTGTCGATGCCCGTCGAGTCGGCCTCATAGTTCGCCATTACTGTCCTTGAACGGTCCGGAGAGATATCGAGTACGGCTCCAGTCTCGCGCAGCAGCGCTGGGCCGACAACAGTCTCGTCAGATGCAGCCGGGGAACAGATTTCCGATCGACGCCACTTGCGAGTGCACCCCAGCGGGGAGAGACTCGTCTCGACAGTACCGCACACTTGTAGGCACTGCACCCTCCACACCCCGGAGTTCGGCTATGTCGATTGCACGCGACGACGGCTCAGCCCGCAGGTCGTTCACACGCTCCAACGAACTGCAGTCCCGGCTGAACAGATTGGTCCCGGGCGGCGCGCACACCTATGCGCGCGGACCCGACCAGTATCCGGACTTCATGGCGCCCGTCCTCGTTCGCGGTTCAGGCGCCCGCGTATGGGATGCGGACGGAAACAGTTTTGTCGAATACGGCATGGGTCTGAGATCGGTGACGTTGGGACACGGCTACCGTCCTGTGACGGACGCCGTGTGTGCGGCGATCGCCGATGGGACGAACTTCAGCCGGCCGACCGAACTCGAACTGCATGCCGCGGAAGATTTCCTTGAACTGGTTCCCGCCGCGGACATGGTGAAGTTCGCCAAGAACGGGTCGGACGTCACCACCGCCGCGGTCCGCCTTGCACGGGCGGTGACGGGTCGAGATGTGGTGGCCATCTGCAATCAACCCTTCTTCTCGGTCGACGACTGGTTCATCGGTACCACCGCGATGAACAGTGGCGTCCCCACCGATGTCGCCGCCAGATCCGCCGGTTTCGCGTACAACGACCTCGCTTCGCTCAGCGCACTTTTCGACTCGAATCACGGTCAGATCGCCTGTGTCATCCTCGAAGCCGCCACCGCAACGGCGGAGCCGGAACCTGGCTTCCTGCAGGGGGTCCGCACCCTCTGTGACCGACACGGCGCACTACTCATCTTCGATGAGATGATTACCGGATTCCGCTGGTCGGCCGGCGGTGCACAGTCGGTCTACTCGGTCGAACCCGACCTGTCGTGCTGGGGAAAGGCCATGGGCAACGGCTTTCCGATCTCGGCCCTCGCCGGTAAACGTGAGTACATGGACCTAGGGGGCCTGAATACGGACCGTGAGCGTGTGTTTCTCCTGTCGACCACGCACGGCCCCGAGTGCGCCGGGCTGGCGGCCTTCCGAGCGGTCGTTCACGTCTACGCCACCGAAGACCCCATATCGCACATGATGCAGTCGGGACAGCTCTTGGCCGATGGTGTCAACGCAGCCGCAGCAGAGATGGGTGTCGCAGACTACGTCCAAGTGATCGGCAGGCCATCCTGCCTCGTCTTCGTCACCCGAGACCCCGAACGTCAACCATCGCAGGAGTTCCGCACGCTCTTCCTACAGGAACTGCTGTCGGGCGGGGTGCTCGGTCAATCATTCGTCACATCCGCAGCACACACCCCGGCGGACATCGCCCACACCCTCGAGGCGACCCGACGTGCCCTGCAGATCTACAGCAAGGCAATCGAATCCGGCAGCGTGGYGGAATTCCTCCGCGGCCGGCCCGTCGCCCCCGCCCTCCGCCGGTATGCCGCACCCCGCAGAATCGGCCCATCGGACTAGTCGCCGGGTTCGCCTCGGAGGCGCCTCCCCGATGTCTACACTGAAGTGTGTAAGGCGGATCTCCGTCCTCGAGCGATCCTTCCTGGTCAGAGCTCTCGGGAGGTCTCGGCCGGAACCCTCACTTCAGTTTCACGGGAGGACTCGATCGATATGTCTCATCCACCGGGCGAGCCATCGAAGCACTGGCCACCGCCAGAAGACCGGGACAGAGTTCACTGGCACATCGAACGCGAACTGCGCGAGGAGCTGTTGGCCAGCACCCCCGACACGCGGGAGGCCGTCACTCGTGACGTATACAACCGCCTGTTCGAGGAGGTTCCATGGCATCGAGCGCATGTGACGGACGCGGCGTCCGAAGAAGCCTTCGAAGAGGGATGGTTCCAGCAGTACGGAGCGCTGACTCGGCCAACGGACACCTTGGTCGACGTAGGCTGCGGGACAGGGGCGCTGATTCGCCGGTTCGCGCCCGCTGTGCGCGACTGCATCGGCATCGATGCCTCGGACACGATGGTGAAACTGGCGGACCAGGAGCGACCGGCCAACGCACGCTTCATGGTCGGTAGCGTCCTCAACCCACCGCTCCCGCCGTCCTCCGCCGATTTCGTGGTAAGCCGTCAGGTCATGGAGCACCTGCACCCCGACGATGTTCCCGAGCATCTGGCCGCGGTACGGAAGATTCTGCGTCCGGGAGGACGCTTTCTCATCGAAACACCCAGTCGACTGACCGGTCCATGGGACATTTCGCGCGGCTTCACTCCGGTGGCCACGGGCTTTCACTTGAAGGAATACACCAACGGGGAGTTGGGCGCCATGCTGCGCGATGCGGGTTTCCGGCGCGTGCGCGGCCGCGCCGTGCCGAGTCGGATATTGACACACCTCGGCAGGATGAAGCGTCACGCGTATGTGCCGGTCGCAGTGAAGGCGATCATCGAGCGTCCGTTGCAGGCAGCCCCGCAGTCCCTTCGTGCCAGGCTCGCCGGCCCACTCGCGGTTCGTGAAGTCATGTTGATCGCCGAGCGCAGGTAGCTCAGACCGAAGGGATACGAGGCCCGCCGCGCCCTGATTTCACTTTCCCTGCGAGATAAGCGATTTGGGGTAGCAGACGTCCAGATCCGTCGCAATGTGATTCACAGGGCGGGACCGTCGGCTGTCGCCTACAGCGCCCCCTCCTCGGTGGCACACCGGAATCCCGCGTGGAAAACGACACCGGTGGGTTGCATTTGTTCCCGGTAGTAGCCCTCTTTGTAATAGACGGTGGACGTGCCGGGAATCAGTGTACGGACGAAATATGTGTCGGCACCGTTGGCGAACGTCTGCCGTACGCCGTTGAGCCACAGCTTGATCCATCCGGTCGCGTCCGACGCCGACCAGTTGATCTGCATCTTCACGTCATGCCAACTCCCCACGTCCAGTGGGGTGTCGAAGATGGACAGCGTTTCCAGATCGGCGCCGGGAAGCGACTGCTTGTTGACGACGAGCGACCAGTAACCGTTCCGCTGGCTCACATACCATCCGACCGGTGGGCTTCCGATACTCACGTCCTGGTGCCACTGGTTCGTCAGGCCCCAGCCCAGGCTGGCGTGGTTCTGTGGAAATGTGGAGTCGAATTTAGTGGCGAACTGATACCAGCGTGCCTGGCCCTCGAAGCCGCCGGTGTCGTTCCCGGCCGCCACCTCGGAACGCTCACCTTCCCCGAACGACGGGGCGTCGCCGCTGCGGACCTCGAAGCGAGCGGCCTGGCCATATGTCGCGTCCGGGACGATGCTCGCGGAATAGGTGGGGACGTAGCCCGTTCCGGGGCCGTTGTAGCTCTTGTTCTGCACCGAAGGCCATTGAGAGAAGTTGCCGCCGCTGTAGTCGCCCGTGAAGACCCGCCCCGCGGTCGGCGCGGCGCTTGCCGCTACCGTCACAGCAAGCGGTGTGACCGACATGGCAACGACGACGGCCGCAACGGCCACACGCGAAGCAAACACAGGACGCGAGCGGAACATGGTGGCTCCATCACTTTGGGTGAGCGCGGCCTCCCACAGCCTTCTGTCCGCCCCCAACATAGGCAAGAGAGCTATCCATCACTTTGATGATGAGCGTACTCAGCCTGACATCTGGAAGCTAGTGGCTCCGGTCAGCGCAGCAGGCGCCGCGAAGCGAACTGGCGGAAGTACACGAGCTTCGACGGCTCGACCAGACCGGGAAGGATGAAGTACCAGACCCGCTCCATGCGACGCGGGAGATCGTCGAAGGCGCCCGTCGCGCTCGCGACGACGTGAGCCCCGAGCAGCGACCCGAGCAAGAACGTGGACAGCGTCGTCGCGGAGACGTCGTCCTCCGCGAGAATGTCGCCCTCCTCGAGCGCGCGGGTGACGAGTCGTTCGAAACCCTGCTGCCACGACGCCACGACGTTGCCGTGCGTGCCCTGGTAGTCGCCGATCTCGTGCTGCAGCCGCAACATCGCCGCGACGATCGGATCGGCACTCGCGGCCTCGATCGCCACGTAGGACAGGGCGACGAGCGCCTCCAGTGCCGGCGTCGGCCCGTCACTCACGGACGTCATACCTGCCGTGAGGCGGATCTGTCCCTCGTCGATGACACCGCGAGCGAGGTCTTCCTTCGAACTGAAGTGGAAGTACAACGCACCTTTGGTCACACCCGACTGCTCGATGATCTCGTTGAGACCCGCATTCGCGTAGCCGAGCCGTAAGAACACGTCGGCCGCCGCCATGAGGACCGAAGCCCGAGTTACCTCTGCTCGAACCTGTCTCGCCATCGACTGCCTCCCGAACAACCCCCCCGACGGGGCGCGCAAACTCCAGCGAACCCTAGCACTTGACAGGCTCAGCCCTCCGGAAGTTGAACCGCGAGTCGGAAAACGAGAACACGTTCACTACGGCGTCGCGCGGGGCCGATCGGTGCCCAACTGTGGATCCGCCTCGAGATTGGTCAGCCCGTTCCAGCACAGGTTGACGAGGTGGGCGGCGACGACCTCCTTCGGCGGCGTCCGCTCGTCCAGCCACCACGTCGCGGTAGTGGACACCATTCCGACCAGCGCCTGCGCGTACAGCAGGGCGAGATCCGGATTGAAGCCTCGCCGCGCGAAGTCGCCTGCAAGGATGTGCCCGACCTGGCCGATCGCCTCGTTGAGCAGGCTCGAGTACGTTCCGTCCGGCGCCGCCACCGGCGAGTCGCGGACGAGGATGCGGAATCCGTCGGTGTGCTCCTCGACATAGGTGAGCAGCGCCAGCGCCACCCGCTCGACCCGGATCCGGGAACGGTTCTGCTTCAGCGACGACGTCACCATCTCCAGCAGCCGCGACATCTCCCGATCCACGACCACGGCGTAGAGGCCTTCCTTACCGCCGAAGTGTTCGTAGACGACAGGCTTGGAGACGTGGGCGCGCTGTGCGATCTCCTCGATCGACGTCGCCTCGTAGCCGCGCTCCGCGAACAGGGCTCGACCGATCTCGATCAACTGCTCCCGGCGTTGCGTGCCGGTCATCCGGGTGCGGACCGCCCTCTCGGGGGTCGCGTCCACGTCCGTGGGTCGGGGCACCGAGGCACCATCCTTTCCTGACACTCGCGACGACGAAGCGCCACGGGCAGCGCCGAAACACTGCAGGTAGCACCCACTCTATCGGGGCGTTCGGGACAAATTTCGGCAGCGGTTCGACGTCCGGCGGGTCGGCATGCGAGGATTCTCTCGCGCAAACGGGCGTGACACCCCGTGTGTGTGGCAATCCGCCGTAGTGTAATGGCAGCACCTCTGATTTTGGTTCAGATAGTTCAGGTTCGAGTCCTGGCGGCGGAGCAGAAGCCTGCGGAGATAATCCCTGCAGGTGGAGCTGTCGAGAACAGCAAGAGTGGAACGACCCAGAGGGAGCTTCATGCCAGTGCAGACCGCCGTGGTCGTCCTCGCCGCCGGCGCGGGAACTCGGATGCGGTCGAAGACCCCCAAGGTGTTGCACACCCTGGGCGGACGCACGATGCTGGCGCATTCCCTGCACGCCGCCGCGGAGGTCGATCCGACGCACCTCGTCACCGTCGTCGGTCATGACAAGGAACGCGTCGGAGTGGCCGTCGGCGCGCTCGAGACGGAACTGGGCCGCCCGATCGCGATCGCCGTACAGGAGGAGCAGAACGGCACCGGGCACGCCGTCGAATGCGGCCTGTCCGCCCTGCCCGCCGACTTCCACGGGACCGTGCTGGTCACCGCCGCGGACGTCCCCCTGCTCGACGGCCGCACCCTGCACGCTCTCGTCGACGAGCACCGCAGCGAACCCACCCCCGCGGCGGTCACGGTGCTGACGTTCACCGCCCCCGAGCCCCGGGGCTACGGTCGGATCGTCCGTCTGCCCCACGACGGTGAGATCGCCGAGATCGTGGAGGAGGCCGACGCCACCGAGGAGCAGGCGGCCATCACCGAGGTCAACGCCGGCGTGTACGCGTTCGACGCCGAGTTCCTGCGCTCCGCGCTCGGGCAGCTCAACGCGAACAACGCGCAGGGCGAGCTGTACCTGACCGACGTCGTCAAGATCGCCCGCGAGGCCGGCGCACCCGTCTTCGCCGCCCACCTGGCCGACTCCGCGAAGGTCGCAGGCGCCAACGACCGCGTCCAGCTGTCGAGGCTGGCCGCCGAACTCAACCGCCGGACCGTCGAGAACTGGATGCGGGCCGGGGTCACCGTCGTCGATCCGTCGACCACCTGGATCGACGTTGGCGTCACGATCGCCCGCGACGTCACGATCCATCCCGGTGTGCAGCTGCTCGGCACCACCTCCGTGGGTGAGGACGCCGTCATCGGTCCCGACACCACCCTCACCGACGTGTCGGTGGGCGAAGGCGCCAGCGTGGTGCGTACCCACGGCTCGGAATCGACGATCGGCGCGGGCGCCACCGTCGGCCCGTTCACCTACCTGCGTCCCGGCACCGTCCTCGGTGCGTCCGGCAAACTCGGCGCCTTCGTCGAGACGAAGAACGCCGACATCGGGGCACACACCAAAGTTCCTCACCTGACCTACGTGGGCGACGCCACGATCGGCGAGTACAGCAACATCGGTGCGTCGAGCGTGTTCGTCAATTACGACGGCGTCGCCAAGAGCCGTACGGTGGTGGGGTCACACGTCCGGACCGGATCGGACACCATGTTCGTCGCTCCGGTACAGGTCGGTGACGGTGCTTACACCGGCGCCGGCACGGTGCTGCGTTTCGACGTACCGCCGGGGGCACTCGCGGTCTCCGGAGGGAAGCAGCGCAATATTGACGGCTGGGTGCAACGAAATCGGCCCGGTACCGCCGCCGCCGAGGCGGCAGCCGCCGCGGGACCGCACCACAGTTCAGATCTGCACGAAACCGAGAAGCAAGATTTAAAGGATGGCATAGAGCAGTGACCGCGAATTGGATCGACAACCAGAAGAACCTCATGCTTTTTTCTGGTCGCGCGCATCCGGAGCTGGCCGAACAGGTCGCGAAGGAACTCGACGTGCGGGTCACCCCGCAGACTGCCCGTGACTTCGCGAACGGCGAGATCTTCGTCCGTTTCGAGGAGTCGGTCCGCGGCTCCGACGCCTTCGTGCTGCAGAGCCACCCGGCGCCGCTGAACACGTGGGTGATGGAACAGCTGATCATGATCGACGCGCTCAAGCGCGGATCGGCCAAGCGCATCACCGCGATCCTGCCGTTCTACCCGTACGCCCGCCAGGACAAGAAGCACCGCGGCCGTGAGCCCATCTCGGCTCGCCTGATCGCCGACCTCCTCAAGACCGCCGGCGCCGACCGCATCATCACGGTCGACCTCCACACCGACCAGATCCAGGGCTTCTTCGACGGCCCCGTCGACCACATGCACGCGCAGGGTCAGCTCGCCGAGTACATCCGCGGCAACTACGGCACCGACAACATCGCCGTCGTCTCCCCCGACTCCGGTCGCGTCCGGGTCGCCGAGAAGTGGGCCGACACCCTCGGCGGCGCGCCGCTGGCGTTCATCCACAAGACGCGCGACCCGCTGGTGCCGAACCAGGTGAAGTCCAACCGCGTCGTCGGTGACGTCGAAGGCCGCACCTGCATCCTGATCGACGACATGATCGACACCGGTGGAACCATCGCCGGCGCCGTGAAGATCCTCAAGGAAGCCGGCGCGGGCGACGTGATCATCGCCGCCACCCACGGCGTCCTGTCCGACCCGGCGGCCGAGCGCCTCGCCGCATGTGGTGCGCGGGAAGTCATCGTCACCAACACGCTCCCGATCGACGAGTCGAAGAAGTTCCCGACCCTCACGGTGCTGTCCATCGCGCCGCTGCTGGCTCGCACCATCAAGGAAGTTTTCGAGAACGGCTCCGTCACGTCGCTGTTCAACGGCAACGCTTAGGCGCTTCGCGCCTGTGAGTGGTTGACGAGTCCAGGGACTCGGAAA
>NZ_JBFUHV010000106.1:0-30477 GCF_056402215.1 Rhodococcus sp. P4_B6
TGCCAGTCCTTGCGGGCGACGCCGGTGATATCCGACATCACATGCTTGATGTTGGTGTACTCGTCGAGCGAGTAGGTCGACATGTCCTTGCCGTAGCCGGACTGCTTGTATCCGCCGTGCGGCATCTCGCTGATGATCGGGATGTGGTCGTTGACCCACACGCACCCGGCGGCGATATCGCGGGTGGCGCGTTGCGCCCGGTACAGGTCCCGGGTCCACGCCGACGCGGCCAGACCGAACGGGGTGTCGTTGGCCAGCGCGATGCCCTCGTCGTCGTGATCGAAGGGGAGCACGACCAGGACCGGGCCGAAGATCTCCTGCTGCACGATCTCGCTGTCCTGCGCGGCGCCGACGACCAGGGTGGGCTCGTAGTAGAAGCCGTCGGCGAGGTCGCCACCCGGGATTGTTCCGCCCCGTACGATCGTGGCACCGCCGGCGCGGGCGCGGTCGACAAACCCTGCGACGTGCTCCTGCTGGCGGCGCGAGACCAGCGGCCCCTGATCGGTGGCCGGATCGGAGGTCGGCCCCAGYCGGACGGTGTCCATCACGGCAGCGACACCGTCGACGAACCGGTCGAACAGCGGACGCTGCACGTACGCGCGGGTCGCGGCGGTGCAGTCCTGGCCGGTGTTGATCAGCGACGCGGCCACCGCCCCCTGAATGGCGGCCTCGAGGTCGGCGTCGTCGAAGACGACGAACGGGGCCTTGCCGCCCAGTTCCAGGTGCAGTCGCTTGCCGGCCGCGGCGGCGGCGATGCTGTGTCCGACCGGGGTGGAGCCGGTGAACGAGACCATGCTGACATTGCGGTGGGTCACCAGGGCGCTGCCGGCGGTGGTGCCCTTGCCGGTGATCACGTTGATCACGCCGTCCGGAATCCCGGCGCGGGTGGCGGCCTCGGCGAACAGCAACGAGGTCAGCGGGGTGATCTCGGCGGGTTTGAGGACGATGGTGTTTCCGGCGGCCACCGCGGGCAGGATCTTCCACGCGGCCATCTGCAGCGGGTAGTTCCACGGGGCGATCGATCCGACGACGCCGATCGGTTCGCGGCGGATGCTCGAGGTGTGATCGCCCGAGTACTCGCCCGAGGCTTTGCCCTCGAGGTTGCGTGCCGCGCCGGCGAAGAAGGTGACGTTGTCGATGCTGCCCGGCACGTCGAACTCGGTGGTCAGCTTGATCGGTTTACCGGCCTGCGCCGACTCGACGGTCGCGAGCTGATCGGCGATCGTCTCGAGTTCGCGGGCCCACCGGGTCATCACCTCGGAGCGGTGGGCCGGGGTGGCGCCGGCCCAGTCCGGTAGGGCGCCGGCGGCGGCGGTGACGGCGTCGTCGACGTCCTCGGTCGACGCGAGGGGGCCGGTGACGACGGTCCGACCGGTGGACGGGTCGAGTACGTCGAACGTGTCGGCGGACTTGCCGTCACGGTAGCGGCCACCGATGTACTGCGCGGGGCGGTCCCAGATATGTTGCGCCACAGTGATTCCTTCGTTCTTCCGGACAGGGGAGGGGTGGGGTCGGGGTCGCGGTGGGCCGGTCAGCGGTTGTCCACCATGACGTGCTTGAGGCGGGTGTACTCGAGCAGTCCGGCCTCGGCGTTCTCGGTGCCGATGCCCGAGGCCCCGAATCCGCTGACGGGCAGGTCCGCGGCGAAGACCAGGTGGTTGTTGACCCACACGGTGCCGAAGTTCAGGGCGTTCTGGACGCGGGTGGCGGTGCCGACGTTGCTGGTGAACACCGACGACGCCAGTCCGTACCGGGTGCCGTTGGCCAGCGCGATCGCCTGCTCTTCGGTCTCGAAGGTCTGCACGGTGAACACCGGGCCGAAGATTTCCTCCTGGACCAGTTCTTCGTCATCGGCGACTCCGACGACGATCGTCGGGGGGAAGAAGAACCCGTCACCCTCGCAGTTCTCGCCGCCCGCGACCACGCGGGCGCCGGAGGTGCGGGCCTCGATCTTGGCGAGTACCCGGTCGCGCTGCTGGGCGGAGTTCAGGGGCCCGATGGTGGTGGTGGGGTCGAGGACGTCGCCGAGCTTTTCGCGGCTGCACCGCGCCTTCAGTCCGTCGACGAATGCATCCAGCAGGGACGCGTGCACGATGACCCGGCTTGCGGACATGCACTCCTGGCCGGTGTTGTACAGCCCGCCGATCGCGATCGCGTCGAGCGCGGATTCGAGGTCGGCGTCGCCGAACACGATGACCGGGGAGTTGCCGCCGAGCTCCATGATGGCCTTCTTGACGCCGTCGGCGGCCGCGATTCCGACCTTGCGGCCCGTCTCGATGGAACCGGTGAACGAGACCACGTCGACCTTCGGGTGCCGGGCGAGGGCGTCACCGGCGACGGCGCCGGTGCCGAAGACCACGTTGAACACCCCGTCCGGGAGAACGCGGGCGACGATCTCGGCGAGCCACGCGGTCGAGTACGGAGTGGTCTCGGCGGGCTTGAGGACGTACGTGTTGCCGGTGGCGAGGGCCGGGAACACCTTGGCGACCGCCTGCAGCAGCGGGTAGTTCCACGGTGTGATGCCGGCGGCGACGCCGACCGGTTCGCGGCGCATGATCGAGGAGACACCCTCGAGGTAGTCACCACTGGAGGGGGCCGGCAGGGTGCGGGCGGCGCCTGCGAAGAACCGCATCGCGTCGATCACCCCGGGCAGTTCCTCGTCCCGGACCGCGGTGATCGGCTTGCCTGCATCGACTGCCTCGATGATCGAGATTTCCTCGAGCAGTTCCTCGGTCAGGGTGGCGATGTCGAGCAGGAACTTCGAGCGGGCCGCGGGGGTGAGGGCCGCCCACCCGGGCTGCGCGGTGCGGGCGGCGGCCACCGCAGCGTCGATGTCGGCAGCGGACGAGGCCGGGACCGTGCCGATTTCGCGGCCGGTGGACGGGTCGAGCACCGTGATGGTGTCGGGCGAGCTCGACGGGGTCCAGCGACCGTCGATGAAGTTGCCGGTCACTCGTCCGGCGAGCGTGCGCAGCACCGAACGCTGATCGGATCCGATCGTGGAGAGGGTCATGGGTGAGGTCCTTTTCTTTTCAGGCAGGTCTGGGGTGACGGGGCTATCGAGGTGTCGGTCGGTAGGAGCCGGGGTAGTTCATCGCTGCCTCGAAGACCTCGTCGGAGAGTTCCTCGGCGGCGTCCTCCAGGCGCGGCGGGTTGCGGTGCTGACCGGGGTAGCCGATCAGCTCTCGGACCGCGGGCACGAGGTAGTAGGCGCCACTGACCGCGGTCGCCAGCACCTCGAACCGCGCCCGGTCGCTCTCGTGCAGGTCGATGACTGCCGGTTCGAGGTCGGGGACCGTCTCCAGTTGTGTCAGCTCCGTCTGCAGCGCACCGACCAGGTCCGCGCGTGCGGTCAGGGCCCGCTCGAGCCAGATCCCGTCGGGGTCGGCGTCGCGGAGGCCGGGCCGGGTCGCCGTGGCGGGGATGAGGACGTCGGCGACGCGCCAGAGCGTCTGCCGTTCCTGCTCGCTCAGGTGTGTCATTCGGAAATCTCCTGCCAGCGTGCGTTGTTCGTGAGGTGTTCGGCGGCACGCAGCGCTAGTGCCGTGATGGTCGCGGTCGGGTTGACCGCACCCGAGGTGGGCATCACGCTGCCGTCGACGATCGCCAGGTTCGGCACGTCGTGCGCGATGTTCCACTCGTTGACCACCGACGTGGCGGGATCGGTGCCCATCGTGGCCGTGCCCAGCAGATGTCCGGGCTGCTCCGGCCACAGGTCGGTCGCCACCGTGCGGACCGCTCCGGCGGCCTCATGCGCCTCGACGGCGCGTTCGAGATTGAACTGCAGAAGCTTCTTGGTGTTCTCCGACAACCGGTAGCGCACACGGGGAGCCGGGATGCCGTTCGAGTCGGTGAGCGTTGGGTCGAGATCGACGTGGTTGCTCTCCTCCGGCATGTCCTGCGAGTTGATGCCCCACTGCAGGCCCCGGCCGAGCGTTTCGTCCATACGGTCGTGCACCGCCGGCCCCCATTTCTCGGCGAACGGACGCCGGTCGTGCAGCGACAGTGCGCGCAGCGGCCCGCCGATGGGCATGACCTGCCACTTCGCGCCGCCGACGAAGCCGCGGGATGCGTCGGTCTCGTAGAACTCGAGCGAGTGAATGGCCTGCCCGGCCGGTCCCAGCCAGCTGTCGAGCGGCTCGTCATAGATGCCGGTGACCTCTGCGTTGGGATGCAGCATCAGCCGCTTGCCGACTAGACCGGACGAGTTCGCCAGCCCGTTCGGGGCGCCGCCGTGCGCGGAGAGCAGCAACAGTCGTGGGGTGCCGATACCGTTCGCGGCGACGACGACAAGTCGGGCCTTCTGCCGGTGTTCGCGGCCGGCGGCGTCGACGTAGACGGCGCCGTCCGCGCGCCCCTCGGCGTCGACGGTGATGGTGGAGACCCGGGCGCCGGTGATCAGCCGGGCGCCGTGCCGGATGGCGGTCGGCCAGTGGGTGAGATCGAAGGACGACTTCGCCCCCTCCGGACAACCGGTCTCACAGGTGCCCCACCGGGCGCAGCGCGCGAACTCACCATGCTTCTGGGAGGCAATCGCGTTGGGGGAGGGCCACCAGTGCCAGCCCAGCTTGTTCATCCCGCGAGCCGCGATCCGCCCGATCTTGCCGATCGGATGCGGCGGCAGCGGCGGCACCATCCCGTCGGGGTACATCGGGTCGCCCTCGAGTCCGGCGAGGCCGACGGCGGCGTCCATCCGGTCGTAGTACGGGGCGAGGTCCTCGTAGGTGATCGGCCAGTCGTCGGCGACACCGTTGAGGGTCTTGACCCGAAAGTCGGAGGGCAGCAGGCGCATCCAGTGCGCGCTGTAGATCAGCGTGCTGCCACCGACGCCCGCGAACATCACCGGAGAGACGTCCGACTCGGACACGTTCGTCGGATAGTCCTCGGCGTTGCCGCGCACGTTCGGTTCGGGGTACCACTGCTTCTGCGCCAGCAACTCCCATTCCGGCTTGACGGCAGGAAACTCGCCGCTATTGACCCAGCGGCCCTGCTCCAGGCAGACCACCGTGAACCCGTGCCGGGCCATGTGCTCGGCCACGACACCGCCGGATGGGCCGGCGCCGATGATCAGGACATCCGCCCGATCCGAAGGTGTAGGTGTCCCATCGCCGATTGTCATCGGGATATCTCCTCCCGGCCACGCGGGCCTTGGGTCGTACCGGAGCGGCAACCGCAGGTCGCGCATTCGCTCGTCAGTTCACTCACGCGGCGCCGAGACGCCGATCACACCTAAGAGGATAATTAACTTGGCCATTTTTGGCAAGATAGATGCAACTGAGGCGGATGATCGTCAGATCATCCGCCTCAGGAAAGGGAAAAAGGGGGAGTGGGTCAGTGGACGCCGGCGGTGAGGAAGGCCGGCAGCTGCCGGTGCGGGGTGCGCTGGAGGACGTCCGCGACGATGCTCTCGAAATGGCCGAGATGCCGGTACATCTCCTGCTCGATCTCCACTGGGTCGCCCCGCTTGAGCGCTGCCAGCGTCGCTTCGTGCAACTCCACCCCGCATTCGTAGTCTTCCGGGGTGCGCAGCATCATGTCGTGGACGGGGGCGAGCTCCTTTTCGAGTCCCTTCATCATCGCCTCGAGGGACGGGTTGCCCGCGGCGCGCCAGATGGTCCGGTGGAACAGCAGTTCGGCCTGAGCTGCCCGGCTGAGGTTGTCCTTGTGGGCGCGCAGTAGATCAATCGAGTGCTGCATCAGCTGGTAGTGCTCGTCCGTAGCGCGCACGGCGGCCAGTTGCGCCACGCGCGGCTCGAGGGTCTTGCGCGCCTCCAGGATGCGGAAGATCTCGTCCGCCTGGAGAGGGTTGGCCTCCGGCAAATTCTCGAGGCCCTCGGGAATCCAGATCGAGATCACCTCGGGGTTGCCGTGCCGGCCCGGGCGGCTGCGGAGGATGCCCGCCTCGACGAGCTTGGAGATCGCGCTGCTGACCGTCGGACGCGAGACGTCCATCTGTGCGGCGAGCACCCGCTCCCCGGGGAGGACATCGCCTTCGCGCAGCTCACCGGACTTGATGCGGTCGATGATCTGGTGCATGACGTCACCGCCCGCGCTTCGGCTCCGTACCGGCCTGAAGTCCCTCACCATTGCCTCCTCGTGCGTTGCCGTGCCCGCTCCATTACATGGTAAGACATCTGCCAAATATGGCCAGTCATTGTGTCCGCTGAAGATGTGGATCGGTTGCGGTCCCGCTACGGGGGTGACGCCCCCGCCAGCACCGCGATCGCGCTGGTGGTGAGACCGAGGGTTGCGACGAGGATGCCGAGGAGGGCCCACAGCGACGCGGACTCGTCATCATTTGCGGAGTGGGCTGCGGTGCCCAGAAGGCCGGCGGCGAGTCCACCGACCCCCAGGACGACGCCGACTCCCGGCATCCAGAACGTCACGACGGACAGCATGCCGAACACCATCGCGACAACGGGGAGCAGTGAGGTGCCCATGCGCTGCGGTTGTTCCACCATCATATGTGTAAGGTAAATGAAACTATCCTTTAATGGAATGGGAGAGCGATGTCTAACTTTGGATGGATGCCGAGGAACGGCGTCGGTTCCTCAGCGAGAAGCACGTGGCGGTGATTGCTGTCGCCCGAGACGGCGCGGCGACCCTGGCGGTGCCAGTCTGGTACCGACTCGACGAGTCGGGGGACCTCCTGGTGTGGACAGAACGCGGAACCGTCAAGGAACGACTGGTCCGCGCAAGCGGTCGCCTCAGCCTGGTCGTCCAGGACGAAAAGCCGCCGTATCGATACGTCAGCGCCGAGGGACCGGCCACGATCGTCGACGCAACGACACGCGAGGATGTCCGCCCGATCGCGCACCGGTATCTCGGGCCCGACGAGGCCGAGGCCTACCTTGCAGAGTCGTACAACGACAAGGCCGTACTGCTCCGAATGAGCCCGATTACCTGGCACACCGCCGACTACAGCAAGCCCACCTCTTGACGGGGCCGGAGCGGGATCCGCACTCACAAACGTAGAAACAGCTCCACGGTAGAACAGCTCCCTATATGCCGCGGGGTCAGTTCGTGTACAGCGCCGCGCCGAGTCCGCCGTCGACGACGATGGCCGCACCGTTGACGAACGACGCGTCGTCCGAGACGAGGAACCGCACCACATTGGCGACTTCCGCGGGTTCGGCGATCCGCTCCACTGGATAGGCRGAGGCAATTTCCTGCCGTGCCAGCTCAGGGTCGGCATGGGCAGCAAAGTACTGCTGGACCATCGGGGTGTTCATGTCACCGGGAAGCACTGCGTTGGCGCGGATTCCGGCGCGCGCCAGTTGGCGCGTGACGGCGATACTGCGAGTGAGTCCGAGAACCGCATGCTTGCTGGCGGTATATGCGGTCAGCATCGGGTCTGCGCTCACCGACAGGACGGAGGCGATGTTGACGATGCTTCCTCCGCGTCCGTGTCGCAGCATCGCGGCTGCGGCATGTTTGCACACCCAGAAGGGGCCGCGCACGTTCGTCAGATCGATGGCGTCCCAGTCCTCGTTTGTGGTCTCCAGAAAGTTCCGTTCGATCTGACGTCCGGCATTGTTGACCACGAAGTCGAGCGTTCCGAAGCTGGTCTCGACCTGTGTGAGGGCGTCGACCACGCTCGGTTCGTCCGTGACATCGGCCTGTAAGGCGACGACGGTCCCTTGCAGACCCCGGGCCATTCGCGCGGTTTCCTGCAAGGTGTCGGCGTTGCGGCTCAGGGCGATGACATTGGCGCCGTGGGCGGCCAGCGCCAGCACTGTTGCCCGGCCGAGACCACCGGAAGCGCCGGTGACGAGTCCGGATTTAGCTGTGCAAGAGAGCATGTGGCTCCTCAACTAGGGCGAGATCGCGACTGACGGGCCCATTGCGAGATATCCCGCTCCGGGCGCGTGACTGCGAGACACGGCGACCAAACCCAGGGTCATCGACACCGGGCACTCGTCGGGTTCCGCGAATGACTCGGTTCGGGATTCGCTGACTGGGATGGGAAGAATGGTTGTTGCCCGAAAACCTACCGTGGCAAGCGGCCGATGGCCCAGGTTTGCGCAACCTATTTATGTCCCGCTTATCTCCCGTTACAGAAGTGCCCACACTTGATCCTGCGAAGATTCGACGCTGACGTGACCATCTCCGCGTCAGTGATGAGTTGTGCTGTGTGACCGTGAAAAGCGCGTCTGCGTCATTTCAGAACGATCGTCACCACGTTGGGCACACAAGGGCATCAGTGGCCTGCTCGCCGTTCAGGCGCTCGGCGACACCATCGGCAAGCCGCGCCATCTCATCGCCGACCGCGCCTACAACTACGTCACCAACGACACGTTCGCCCTGCCCGTCTGGGAGCTCGGCTACACCACCATCTACGACCTGCACCGCTCCAGCGCTCGCGGCACACACCCCGGCCCCGGGAGTAGCGACACCACGATGGACGTCGGCGTGCGTGCGCGACTCGCACAGCATGCCGACGACATCCCGCACACCGGGCACCCCGTGCGGCTGCGGGTGCACCATCACATTGTCCGACGCGGACTACCCGGACCTGCGGATGCCGTTCCAGCGCGGCACCCTCGTATGGGAGGCGTCGTATCACCGCAGGGTCGGGATCGAGAGCCTGTTCGCCGACCTCAAACGCAACCGCCTCACCGCGGATACTGGCTGAACATCCTCAATCTTCACGACTGGGTCACCCGGCGGGAGGTTCTCGATTCCTGGGGTCGGTTCCTCGACGAACCCGAACCCGAACGCCGACCTCGACGGYGGCGGCGCAGCACCCACTCCGCCACGCGCTACGCAGCATCTCTGGCCGCCACGGGACCGGGCAGATGACTGCTCCGCCCCGCCGCCGGAATGCACGGATCCCGGTAGCCGACCTCGACCACCCACCGAAAATGACCGGTTATCAGGCACGGGTTCGCCAGATTCACCGCCCCACAGCGCCGAACATCGGGCACACCGACCGAAGATCCGCTCGAAACGGGCATCACAGCGTCGAATGCGCAGAAATAGGGGTCCGAATCCGATCCCGGGCCAAAATTGGATGAGAGGCGCGCGCTCGAGCCTGCTGCCGCTACCGTCGATACGGGCCACGCTTCGCCAAGAGGCCGTCACGCCGACGTTGCGCATCAGATGCACCTTCCTGACGTGACTTGGAAGATACTTGCGTCAGTCGGTCGAGCAAGAGGCGGCTCAGCCCAGTTCGCTCCATCCCAGTCGCCGGCGGAAGCGCATCTCATTCGGTGCCAGGCCGGCATCGATCGAGGATCATCTCTCGAAACCGGCTCGAGATGATCGGTGACATGTGGATGATGTCGAATTAGGATGTGGGATACCATTGTTAGATGTCGAGATCGCGTCTACTACGGTCACCGCAGCGCCCGCCGTAGCGACTCGTCTGAGACTCACGCACGGGGGTGGCAGGGTCCTTGCTTGCTGCGTTGCGTGGCATGTGCTTATCGGATCGTTGGGCGTGCGAAGTAGGCAGTGTGTATTCGGCAGGCGATACTGGGATCGCAGTCTGACAGGTATGTCGCCTGTCGGAGGGCTTCGGAGAAGCGGGCTGCGGTCATCCCGAACTGAACCATGATTTCATCCGCCGGCGGGCCTCCGTACGGGAGCCAGGTCAATGCAAGGCGAATCAGCTGGTCGGCCTCTCGCGGTATGCGGGAGTGTTTTTCCGTGCGGAGTTTGTCGCGCAGACGTTGTCTGCGGGGGAGTCGGTACGCTGCGGGGTGCTCGTCGTCGGCGGCGGTTGTGTCGGCGAGATGGCTTCTGCTGGATTTGGGGTCGGGACGGAAGTTGCGGGTCTTGGTGGGCGGTTCAGGCATGGGAAACCAGCTGTCTCGGGAGTGTGTTCATTCGAAGTGCGCGGGATCGGCCGGCGCCGGTCGCTACAGTCGGGCGGCGGTCAGCTTGTGGCCGGTCGGGGCGGCGGCCGCCGCCCCGGTGCAGATGTCGGCGTCCGCCGCCCGCCTTCACGGGCGGTTGATACCGTGCCGGGAGGGCGACGGCAGCTTCACAAGGGGAATGCTTTGTTGGGGAAGGTGTTGTTCCAGATTTCGGCGAGCGTGCCGTCTGCGATCAGATGCTGGATCGCCCCGTTCAGACTGTTGCGCAAAGCATCTGAATCCTTGCGCACCGCAATGCCGTACGGGTTTCCTGTGGGTGCGATGAATGCGACCCGCAGCTTGCCGGTGGCTTCGAGTGCCGGTAGGACGATTTCGTCGTCGACGAACGCATCGATGGTGCCGTCGATGGCGGCGTCGGCCATTTCGTGGAATGCATCGTCACCGGAACCGAATTGGACGACCTCGGCGCCGGCGAATGATGCTGCCAGTGCAATGTTGGTGGTGCCCGTGATGGCTCCGACCTTGCGGCCGACGAGGTCGGCGGCCGAGCAGACGGGGCTGTCGCTCCGGACGACCACTCCCTCGTCGAACCGTCCGTAGGGGATGGTGAAGTCGACAATCTTCTCGCRGTCGGCAGTGATGGCCTGGTTACACAAGATTGCATCGCACCGCCGTTCGGTCAGGGTCGGCACGAAATCGGACCACCGACGTACGTCGACCCACTGCAGGTCGAGGCCCAGGTAGTCGGCCAGCGCACGGCCGAGGTCGGGTTCGTAGCCGACTCGCACGCCATCGACGACCGATGTCATTGGGGGAGCGGCGATGTCCGTCGAGCACAGGACGAGAGTTCCGGATTGAATGAGTTCGAGATCGCTCACGGTAAGGATCCTTCTGAAGGTGATACCGGCATGGAGGATCGGACCCCGCCCTGGGGCGGGGTCCGACATGATGAGTTACGGGGTGTAACGCAGGTAGGTGTTGAAGTCCCAGTCGGTGATCGCGCCCGAGCGCCGGTTGCATTCGTCACGCTTGCAAGAGGTGAAGGTGTCGTAGAGCGACCCGGGCAGAACGGAGCGGACCGCCTTGTCTTCCTCGAGGGCGTCGAGGGCTTCGGACAACGTCAGCGGCGGCGGCGCGAAGGTTGAGGGAGCATCGTCGCCGGAGGGTGCGTAGGCGTTGCCGAGTTCGGGTTTGCCGGGGTCGACGTTGCGACGGATGCCATCGGCCATCGCGCCGATCAGCGCGGCGTGGGACAGATAGGGATTGACGGCTGCGTCGGGGGACCGGACTTCGACGCGTCCGGGCAGCACGCGATAGTTGGTCGTGCGGTTGTCGTATCCCCAGTTGGTGACCGCCGGGGCGAACAGTCCAACGTCCCAGAAGCGGGCATAGGAGTTGGTCGTCGACGCGAACACCGCGGTCATTCCGCGGGTGTGCTCGAGCAGGCCGCCGAGCGCGTGGCGTCCCAGTTCGGTGAGATCGTCGTCGTCCGCGAACACGTTTTCCTCGCCCCGCCACAGGCTCGCATGGTGGTGGCAGCCGTTGGCCATGATTCCGGGGACCGGCTTGGGCATGAAGGTGGCCAGAACACCGAACTCCTTGGCCACCGCCATGCAGATTTGCCGGTAGGTGATCAGTCGGTCGGCCGTCGCGAGGGCGTTGTCGTAGAGGAAATTGCACTCGAGCTGACCAGGGTCTTCGTAGTCGGACTGGATCATCTCGAAGCCCAGTTCCTGAGCGTACTGCGTGATGCGCTTGAGGATCGGCATCATTTCCGCGATGTGCTCGAGGTGGTAGGACGGGCCCACCCACTCGGGGAAGAAGGAGGCGGAGCGGTCGATGGCGTCCGGACCGCTGAACCAGCTCATCTCCGGTTCGCACCCGGTCCGGAGTTCGAGCCCCGTCTCTTCCCGGAAGGCGGCGATGACGCGCTTGAGGTTGCCGCGAGCGTCGGCCTCCTCCGGCTCTCCAGGCCCGACCTCCTCACGCAGCGAGCGGTAGTGGTCGCAGAACACTCGTGCCACGCTCCGGTCCCACGGCAGGATCTGCGCCGTGCCCAGGTCGGGCACCAGCAAGCCCTCCCGGGTGCTGATACCACCTGGTCCGAGCAGCTCACCGGCCAGGCTCGCCTGCAGGCCGCCGGCGGCGGCGTAGCCGAACGGCACGCCCTTGCGGGCCGCAGTGTCGAGGAAGTATTTGGCCGGCATCACCTTTCCGAGGACGCGGCCCTGCACACTCACGTACTGGCAATGCACGTGCGTGACACCGCGTTCGTCGAACAGCTGCCGACACCGATCCAGTTCGGATTCGCGGGCGGGATCGCTGAGCGCCAGCTCGAGTGGGGTCGTGTGTTCGCGGGGGGTGGGCATACTTTGGCCTCCGGGTCTCAAAGATAGTGTGCTGCGCCGCACCCCATCAAGAGGATTCGGTCGATGGTGCGTGCGGCACGGGAACCCAGGGTCGAACCCTGGGTGGTTAATTTAACATCTGACATTAGATGTTAGGCTTTTGTTTCCTGTTTCGCAAGCCCCGAGTGCCCGTGCATTCGGCATCGAGACCGGTCTGTACGAATGTTCCGGCGCCGCGAGTGCTGCGCCGGGACATCGGGTCTCAGGGCTCAACCGTGCTTGATCCACAGGTGTTTGACCTGGGTGAACTCGTCGATGCCGTAGCTCGAGCCTTCGATGCCGTAGCCGGAGTCCTTGAGCCCGCCGTGCGGCATCTCGGGAAGCATCGACAGGTGGTCGTTCATCCAGACGGTGCCGAACTCGAGGCGCGGGGCGGTGTTCATCGCCCGGTTCAGGTCGCGGGTCCACAGGGACGCGGCCAGCCCGAAGGGGGTGCCGTTCGCCCATTCGACCGCCTGGGCGTCGGTGTCGAACGGTTGCACGGTCACGACCGGCCCGAAGATCTCCTCCTGCACGATCGTGTCACCCTGCTCGACGCCGGTGATCACTGTCGGGGTAACGAAATTGCTGTCGGTGTCCGGGTCGAGGTGCCCGGTCAGGATCTTCGCGTTCTGGGCGCTGTGGATGTAGTCGACAACCCGGTCGCGGTGCCCGCGATAGGCGAGCGGCCCCATCTCGATGTGCTCGCCCTCCTCGGGTGCGCCAACTTGGACCGACTCGAACGCGGGCACGAGGCGATCGAGAAAATCGTCGTAGCAGGACTTCGCCACCAGAAGCCGCGACGCGGACAGGCAGACCTGGCCGGAATTGACCGTGGCGGCATGACGAATGCCGGCGACCACCGCATCGAGATCGGCGTCACCGAACACGATGGCGGGACAGTTCCCCCCCAACTCGAGATGCACCCTTTTGAGGGTGTGGGCCGCCGCGGCGGCCACCGCCTTTCCGGTGGCGACGGCGCCGGTGACCGACACCATGCGAATCTTGGGATGCTGGGAGAGCGCGGAGCCGACCGGATCGCCCTGTCCGGTAATGACGTTGAGGACTCCGGGCGGCAGGATCGGGGCCGCCAGGTCGGCGAGGGCCAGTGCCGTCAACGGGGTCTGCTCGGCGGGTTTGAGCACGCACACGTTACCCGCGGCGAGTGCGGCACCGGTCTTCCAGATCGCACCCATCAGTGGGAAGTTCCACGCCGTGATCAGGCCTACCACCCCGACGGGTTCCCGGCGCACAATCGAGGTGGCACCCCGGCGGAATTCATTGGACGCCAGTCCTTCTGAGCTGCGTATCGCACCTGCGAAGAAGCGCAGGCCGTCGATCGCCTCGTCGACCTCGCCGCGGGCATTCAGGATGGGCTTGCCTACATTCGCCGATTCGAGATCGGCCAACTCGCTCCTGTGTGCGGCCATCGCGTCGGCGAGGGCGAAGAGGTACTCCGAGCGCTCCCGCGGGGTCGTCTCCCGCCAGGTCTGCCAGCCGGTTTCGGCGGCCTCGACCGCGTGGTCGACGTCGACGCGGGAACTCGCTGCCACCTCGCCGAGGACCGTGCCCGTTGCCGGATTCGTGATCGGCGCTCGTGCGCCGTCGGCGGGGTCGACCCACTGTCCGCCGATGAAGTTCCGGCTGCGTATCTGCTTCATGAGGTCGCTCCTTCGTTGACATTCATATATCTAACCTATAATGTCAGAGGTTAGAAGGCAAGATTCCCCGAGACTGAGTCAGAGTGGAGGTAGTCGAGTTGAGTACGAATCCCGTGCAGACCGTCGATTCCGACCCGAGCAGGCATCTGTGGATGCATTTCAGCAACATGGGTGCGTATGCGCAGGGGGTCGAAGTCCCGGTCATCGTCCGCGGAGAGGGTTGCTACGTGTGGGACCAGCACGGGAACCGATACCTCGACGGCCTGAGTTCGCTCTACTGCGTGAACGTCGGCCACGGCCGCACCGAGCTGGCCGAGGCTGCGGCCAAGCAGGCTACCGAGTTGGCCTTCTTCCCGACGTGGTCCTTCGCTCATCCCCGCGCGATCGAGCTCGCGACCAAGATCGCCGACCTGGCGCCTGCGGATCTCAACCGCGTGTTCTTCGTCGGCGGTGGCGGCGAAGCCGTGGACTCCGCCTTCAAGCTCGCCCGGCAGTACCACAAGATTCGCGGCAAGGCCGGCAAGTACAAGGTGATCTCCCGCAACACCGCCTACCACGGCACCACCTTGGGCGCACTGGCGGCGACCGCGTTGTCGCCGGCAAGGGCCCCTTTCGAGCCGCTGCCCATCGGCGGAAGCCACGTGACAAACACCAACGTCTACCGGCTGGACCCGCAGGCGGTCGATACGCTCGCCGAGGCGATCCGGGAAAGAATCGAGTTCGAGGGACCGGACACCGTCGCGGCGGTGATCCTCGAACCGGTCCAGAATTCGGGAGGCTGTTTCGTCCCGCCGGAGGGCTACTTCCAGCGCGTGCGGCAGATCTGCGACCAGTACGACGTCCTGCTGATCTCCGACGAGGTCATCTGCGCCTTCGGACGACTGGGCGAGTGGTTCGGCGCCCAACGGTTCGACTACGTGCCCGACATCATCACCACAGCCAAGGGCCTCACCTCCGCCTATGCACCGATGGGGGCGGTCATCGCCTCCGACCGCGTCATCGAGCCGTTCCTCACCGACAACAACGTGTTCGCCCACGGTGTCACCTTCGGTGGGCACCCGGTCGCCTCGGCGGTCGCGCTGGCGAACATCGAGCTGATGGAGAGCGAGAAGATGCTCGAAAACGTGCGCGCCAACGAACCAGTGTTGCGCGGAATGCTCGAGTCGCTGCGCGACATTCCCCTGGTCGGTGACGTGCGCGGGGCGGGCTACTTCTGGGCGATCGAACTGGTCAAAGACCCCGCGACGAGGCAACGCTTCTCGCCGGCCGAGGGCAAAGCGCTGCTGGCGTTCCTGGCCCCCGAACTCTATCGGCGGGGACTGATCTGCCGCGCGGACATGCGCGGAGACCTCGTGGTCCAACTGGCGCCGCCGCTCATCGCCGGCCCCCCACACTTCGCCGAGATCGAAACCATCCTGCGATCGACACTCGTCGACGCCGCGGCGCTCTCGTTGCCGACCGACTGACCCAGGAGAAAACCGATGAGCACGATCGACACCACAGGTCTGCCCGAATACCAGATGTACATCGACGGGCACTGGGTCCCCGCCGGGACCGGAGCCCGCTACGCCACCACCAACCCCTACACCCAGGAGCCGTGGTCGACGGCCCCCGACGGCGGCGCCGCCGACGTCGACCGCGCCGTCACCGCCGCCCGCGCCGCCCTGACCACCGGGCCGTGGTCGACCACCACCGGCGCCGAGCGCGCACGGTTGATGCGCACCCTCGCGGATCTACTCGAGCGCGATGCCGCCGCACTCGGCGCTATCGAGACCACGGACAACGGCAAACTGTTACGCGAAATGGCCGCCCAGATGGCCTATCTGCCCCAGTGGTACCGGTACTACGCCGGAATCGCCGAGACACTCGGCGGCGACACACTGCCGTCGGATCGCCCGAACTTCTTCATCTACACCCGACGCGAGCCGGTCGGTGTCGTCGGCGCCATCCTGCCCTGGAACTCACCCCTGATGCTGCTGGCGTGGAAGCTCGCGCCCGCGCTCGCGGCCGGCTGCACCCTCGTCGTCAAACCCTCCGACTACACCCCCGCCTCGACCCTCGAATTCGCCGAGCGCATGGACGAGGCGGGCTTCCCTGCGGGTGTCTTCAACGTCGTGACCGGCATCGGATCGGAGGTCGGCAAGGCCCTCGCCGGCCACCCCGGCATCGACAAAATCGCCTTCACCGGTTCCACCACGGTCGGGGTCCAGGTCGGCCGCGCGGCTCTCCAGAACATGACCCGGGTGCTGCTCGAACTCGGCGGCAWGTCCGCCCAATTGGTGTTCCCCGACGCGGATCTGGAAGCCGCCGCCAACGGTGTCATCGCCGGAGTATTCGCCGCCACCGGGCAGACCTGCCTGGCCGGCTCACGCCTGCTGGTCCACGAATCCATCCACGACGAGCTGGTCGAGCTGATCGTGCGCCGCGCACAGACCATCGTGCTGGGCGACCCGACGGATCCGGCCACCGAGATGGGACCGGTGGCGAACGACACGCAGCTCGCCTCGGTACTCGGAATGATCGACAAGGCGGTCGCCGACGGCGCCACCGTCGCCACCGGCGGTGGCCAATCACATAGCCGCGGCGGACTGTTCGTCGAACCCACCGTGCTCACCGACGTCCGGCCGGACATGCCCGTCGCGCAGGAAGAGGTCTTCGGCCCGGTACTCGCTGTGACACGCTTCTCGACCGAGGACGAAGCACTCGAATTGGCCAACGGCACCCAGTACGGCCTGGCCGCCGGAGTGTGGACCCGTGACCTGCAGCGCGCACACCGCGTCGCAGCCGCGGTCACCGCCGGCACCGTGTGGATCAACGCCTACCGCGTGGTCGGACCGGGCGTACCGTTCGGCGGTTTCAAGAGCAGCGGATGGGGCCGAGAAAACGGGCCCGAGGCGGTCCTCGAATACACCGAAACCAAGGCGGTCTGGGTCGAACTGACCGGCGCCACCCGCGACCCCTTCACGATCGGCTGAGGTGACCACCATGGACTCCGCCAATTCCGGGCGCGTGAAGGTAGGCATCGTCGTCGGCGTCGAACACGGGGACTTCGGTATGTGGAAGAACATCCCCACCGCGATGCTGCCGACCACCTACGTCGAGGCCGTCCGGCGCGCCGGGGGGACTGCGCTGCTGTTCCCGGCCGACGGCGACGTAGCCGAAAACCCAGACCAGGTACTCGATCTCGTCGACGCGGTCATCCTGGCCGGGGGACGTGACATCGGCCCGGCGACCTACGGCCACTCCGCCCACGCCGCCACGGCCGAACCCGACACCGCGCGCGACCTCGCCGAGCTCGCCGTGGCCCGCCGCGCCCTCGAGCTCGACATCCCCATCCTCGGCATCTGCCGCGGAATGCAGCTGCTCAACGTCGCCTTCGGCGGAACACTCGACCAGCACGTGCCCGACTCGCTGGCCCACGACGATCACGCCGCCCACGACGGTGTGTTCGGCATGCACGAGGTCACCCTCGTCCCGGACACGGTCGCCGCGGGCGCCTACCAGTCCGACACCGCGACCGTGTACTCCGCACACCACCAGGGCGTCGGCCGGCTCGGCGCCGGGCTGACGGTCAGTGCGCGCTCGGTGCCGGACGGGGTGATCGAGGCCATCGAGTCCCCTGCGCACGCGTTCGCGCTCGGTGTGCTGTGGCATCCCGAACAGGACCCGACGACCCCCCTGTTCCGGGCGTTCCTCGACCACATCGACAGCCGGGCACGCCACCAGCGCACCGGCTCCTGACCACCCCAGAACACCCGGCAGAAGACAACGACCGTACCCATCGCGGTACAGCCACCGACCACTCAGGGAAGAGAGGCCCCAACATGAAAGTCACCGTAGACACCGGAGTGTGCGCCGACCACGGACAGTGCATCTTCAGCGCACCGAAGGTATTTCAGTTCGACGACGACGGGAGGCTGGTCTGGGAGCCGGCGCCCGACGAATCCCTTCGCGCGTCCGTCGAAGAGGCCGCGGACGTGTGCCCCGTCCAGGCGATCCGTGTGGACGATTAACCGATGACACCACGGATTGTCATCGTCGGCGGCTCCCTCGGCGGACTGCGCGCCGCTGAGCAACTACGCGTGCACGGCTGGTCGGGTGAGCTCACGGTGGTCGGCGCCGAGGCTCATTTGCCCTACAACCGTCCACCGCTGTCGAAGAACGTCCTGGTCGCCCCCGACGCCAGTGCACTCAGCGCCACCGAACTGGTCAACTATCCGGGGGTGGCCCTGCGCCGGCGCGCGCACGTCGAGGACGTGTCCTGGGTGACAGGCACCGAGGTAACCGGGGCCGTGCTGGCGGACCGAGTCGTGCACACCGCCGACGGGCGCACGCTCGCCTATGACGGTCTGGTCGTCGCCACCGGTCTGCGGCCCCGCCGACTGCCGATCGACGGTTTCGGCTCGCAGCGGCACGTACTACGCACCCTCGACGATGCGATCGCACTGCGTGAGCAGCTGACCACGGGAGCCTCCGTGGTGGTCGTCGGCGGCGGTTTCATCGGCTGCGAGGTCGCCGCCAGTGCCCGCCGCGCCGGATGCCGCGTCAGTGTCGTCGAGCCGTTCGTCGCACCGATGCTGCGCCCGCTCGGTTCCGAACTCGCCCGCACCCTGCAAACCTTCCACGAAGAGCAGGGCGTGGTCTTCGAGCTGGGCAGGTCGGTATCGGCCCTGATCGGACGGCCATCGGATCTCGAGACGCTGGGTACGGTCATCCTCGACGACGGGACCGAGCTCGAGGCCGACGTGCTGGTCGAGGCAGTCGGGTCACGGCCCAACGTCGAATGGCTGGACGGGAACGGCCTGGACCTGTCCGATGGCGTCCTCTGCGACAACCTGATGCGCGTCGAAGGGCGCGGCGAGGTGGTGGCGGTCGGAGATGTGGCTCGATTCCCGAATCCGAGATTCGACAGCACCCCGCGTCGCGTCGAACACTGGTGCGTTCCCGCCGACACCGCGCAGCGCGCCGCCACCACCTTGCTCCGCGGGCTGAGCCCCGCCGACAGCGGCGCCGAGGCTCCGGCACCGTTTGCGCCGCTGCCGGCCTTCTGGAGCGACCAATTCGACGTCAGGATCCAGGGTTTCGGGCGCACCGACCACGCAGACCGTATCGAGGTCCTGGAGGGCGGCTTCGCCCCCGGGTGGGCATYGGACGGTGTCGTGGTGGGCTACTTTCGAGAGTCCACGATGACCGGGGTCGTCATCGCCGGCGGCACGCCCGCGCAACGGTTGCGGCACAAAGCTCTTCTCGAGGCCGTGGGCTGAGCCCTCGCCCGCCGCCACGCGGTCCCCACACCGTGTGGGCCACGGTCGGAGAAACCCCACCCGTCTCGACAAACCAACAAAAGATCGAAGTGAGGGTCTTGTGAAGATCAGCATTCCCAAGGAAATCAAGAACCACGAGTACCGAGTCGCTATCACTCCGGCAGGTGTGCATGAACTCGTGTCACACGGGCACGAGGTGTTCGTCGAGGAGTCGGCCGGGGTCGGATCGTCGATCCCGGACGAGGACTACCTCGCCGCCGGCGCGAAGATCCTCTCCTCGGCCGACGATGTGTGGGCCAGCGGTGACCTGATCCTGAAGGTCAAAGAACCTATCGCACCCGAGTATCACCGGATGCGCGAGGGACAGGTCCTGTTCACCGGATTAATCAGAGGAAGCCTAGCCCTTCAGGGCCGGGAGGAAGCTGATTCTGTACTGCGCGATCGCGCGTAGCGGGGTCGCTTTCTTTCGTGGGTTCGGGTCGTTTTTGGTTGGTGATGTACTCGGCGACGATGGCGAGTGGGGCTCCGCCTGCGGAGGCGGCGAAGTAGGACGGTGACCAGAAGTGATTGCCCCACAGGTATTTCTGGATGTGGTCGGGGAACTCTTGGCGCAGGTATCGAGCGGAGACACCCTTGAGGCTATTGACCAGGGTGGAGAGTTGCACGGTAGGTGGGTAGTGGATCAATAGGTGGACGTGGTCGGGGCTTCCCCCCGAAATGTGGACACCAATTCCTATGCGGCGGTGGCCAGCGATCCTCTACTGCGTGGCGAACGCCCGGCGCCGTGCCCCATACCTCCACCTACGCCCTGACCAACGTCACGCTGCCCTACGCCCTCGCCCTGGCGAACAAGGGCTGGGAGCAGGCTCTGAACGACGATCAGTCGCTGGCCCGGGGCCTGAACACCCACGCCGGGCAGGTGACCTACGCCCCCCGTCGCGCACGCGCACGGACTCGAGTCGGCTCACCTCGTCACCGTCTGACCAATCCGCACCTCTCCCACATCCGAAGGCTGGCCACGGGCCGCCGAACGGTCTCTTCCCCGCGCCCACCCCTGTCAAACGAGGGGCGCGGGGAACGGGCGCGTTCGGTGGCCCTTTCGGCATCTTCACTACAGAAACGCGGGGTGCAACGCATGACGCCGACGCGAAATATCCATCGGCACAAAGACTTCGTCGACGATGACGACTACGCCAGCGCGCCGGCCCGACCGGGAGCAGGTGTGCGATGCCGCGGAACACCGGCGCGCTACCTCCGAAACCCACCGGAGCGCAGAAAGCACGACCTCAAAGAATTAACACTACAACCTCTAGTATATGAGGTTATGTGATGTTAGATTGTGATCGCGCTCATAGTTGATGAAGGAGAGAGTGTCGATGAACGAAGTATTTGACGTAGTTGTCGTGGGGGCCGGATTCGCCGGCATCACCGCCGCCCGGGATCTGACCGCGGAGGGAAAGTCGGTCGTCGTTCTCGAGGGACGCGATCGCATCGGGGGCCGCACCTACACCGATGACAAGATCGGGCGGGCGGTGGAACTCGGCGGCGCCTACGTGCACTGGACACAGCCGAACCTGTGGCGAGAGATGCAGCGTCACGGTCTCGAACTGTCGACACCCGTGCCGATCGACCGCGTCCACTGGCTGGCCGACGGCGCCCTGCACTCGGGCACCGAGGCGGAATTCGACGCCCTCGCCGGCCCGGGCATGGAGCGGTTCGTCGAGGACGCCCGCGAGCATTTCCCGTATCCCCACGACGTCCACACCACGGACATCGGGGAGATCGATCTGGAGACCTTCACCGACCGGATGAAGCGACTCGATCTCGACCCGGCCGACCGCGACATGCTCGACGGCATCCTCTCCTACACGGTGGCCGCACCCGACCAGCAGGCGGTATCGCAAGTTCTCCGTTGGGCCGCACTGTATTTCGGAGACTGGCGCGCGCTCTGGGAATCGGGTGCCTACTGGCGCATCGCGACCGGAACCAAAAGCCTGATCGAAGCGATTGCCGCCGAATCCTCCGCCGATATCCGGCTGTCGACTCCGGTGTCGGCCATCGCGAACGACGGCGACGGAGTGCTCGTCACCACCCGGGCGGGGGAGACGATCCGCGCCAAATCCGTCATCGTGACCGTCCCGGTCAACGCCCTCAACACGATCGAGTTCTCGCCCGCGTTGAGCGAGGGCACCCAACGCCTCGCCGACGAGGGCCATCCGATGCTCAACCGCAAGATGTGGGTCCGCGCCAAGGGCGAGATCGAAGCGTTCACCGCCTACGCCCCGCTCGGGGCCAACCCCATCACCATCGCCATGACGGAATACCGTCTCGACGGCGACACCTTGATCGTGTGCTTCTGTCCCGACGCCACAGCGATCGACCCCGATGACAAGGACGCAGTCCAGGACGCGTTGCGCGCATACGTGCCCGACCTCGAGGTCGTGGACACCGACGGGCACGACTGGGCAGACGACGAATTCTCGCAGGGAACCTGGATGATGATGCGTCCCGGACAGCTGTCATCGGCAGTCCCGGACATCCAGAAGCCGCACGGCCACGTCTACTTCGCCGGCAGCGACATCGCACCCTCGTTCGTCGGGTGGATCGAGGGTGCTCTCGAAAGCGGCGCCCTCGCCGCCCGGAACGTGGTCCGCGATCAGAAGGCCGCCCAGCGGGCCTGAGAGCCCGACCCGAACCTCCAGAAACCCCACACTCGACCACCATTTTCCCCGGGTGTGCTGTGCGTGAACACGGCCCACCCGGGGGGCACAGAAGGGAATCCCCGTGCGCACCGGCTTGCACAACTTCGTCAAGGACATGGACAAGGCATGGGCGGCCGAGCAGCCCCACGAGGCTATCGCCGCCCATTTCGCGGAAGACGGTGTCCTGCACGACATGACCTCACCCGGCCCGGCCACCGGCCGAGCTGCGATCGCCGAAGCGATGAGCGCCTTCACGAACGCCTTCTCCTCGATGGAGTTCCACAGTTCCGTCGTCGCCGACGACGGTGAGACGGCCACCGTCGAATGGACCGTGACCGGGGTCCATACCGGGCACCTCGACGGAATCGCACCGACCGGCAACCGCATCGAGGTGCGCGGCGTCAACCTGCTCAAATGCAACCCCGCCGGACAGTTGCTCGAAGAGCGCTCGTACTGGGACTCCGGGACGCTGCTCCGTCAGCTCGGAGTCTTCGACAACTGATCAAAACGCAAACACAGCGGCGCCCGGGGACCCCTCAGGGCGCCGTTGCTGTGCGCGCCGCCGCGCCCCCACGTTCGCGGCGGCAGCACCCCCCTGCAGCTCACACCCCGAACGCCCACTCCCACCCCTTCACTATGGAGACCCAATGATGATCACCCGCCTCATTGCGGTGACCGCCTTCGCCGTTACGGCAGCGGTCGCCACCACCAGCACCGCCAGTGCCGCCCCGGAACAGGCCGACCCCCACCATGCGTCAGCCCTGGAAACGGAGATCCTTCCCGGTATCCACTACACCGCGAGCATCGTCGACAAGTCCGTCGTCCTGACCACCGACGCCGGCTCACTGACCACCCAGGGCAACCAGTTCCAGGTACTCGATGCCGCCGGGAATCTGGTAGCCGGCTTCCCGCTGACCTACGCCCGGGACGGGAAAGAATGGCCGATCGCCGCCAAGATCGACGGCAGGAGCGCCACCCTCGCCCCCAGCACTGAATCCTCTACTGCCACAACGCTGAAGGATGCAGCACTCCCACTGCAGCCCACCGCATTGGACGTGCGGTCACCGGAATTCAGCGCTGCCATCATCAACTTCGGCACCGAAGTTGCGCTCGGCGTCGGGATGGGCAGCCTGATCGGCACGGCGATCGGTGCCGGGGTCGGATGCATTGCCGGAGGAGCCCTCGTCGGATCCGCGGTCGCCGTCCCGACAATCGGCATACTCGCGGTCCCCGGTTTCCTCGGCGGATGCCTGGTCACCGGAGCCGCGGCAGGGGCGATCGGAGCGGTCGCCGGAACCGTCATCGTGGGTGGGCCCGTCGCCGTTGCGAGCGCACTGCAGTTCTATGACGCGATCAACGCCCCCGCCGCCGAACCCTTGGCAGGCTGACGACGCACCCTCCAGGGCCATCGACACCACCTACGCGGAGCGCCCGACGAGCGCCATCACGCGGTCGACCAGGGCGTCATCGCGCGCCGCATTGGAGATGACCAGTGTCTGCAGGCGGGGGGCGTCGGCGGCAAGAGGCCGGTAGGCGACCCCCGGAACGGTCCCGTCACGGATCTCCCGTGGGACCAGACACACGCAGTCGGCGGACGCGACCAAACCGAGCATCCCCATCAGGCTGTCCGCTCGCCCGCCGTCCCGGGGTTCGAAACCCCCGGCGCGGCACCCCGCGTAAATCAACTGACTGAGCCCGGGCAACGCGGTCGCGGATGGCAGCGCGAAATGCTGGTGCCGCAAGTCGGCCAGGACGATGTCGTCCCGAGAGGCGAGATCGTGCCCGGCGGGCAGAGCGCACACCAGGGGTTCGTCGTGCAGGAGACGGATATCGAGGTGGTCCGGGTCGGCCAGTGGAGCTCGCACCATGGCGACGTCCAACCGCCGGCTGCGCACCATGTCGGCGAGTTCGGCGGAGGTGCGTTGATAGAGGTGGATGCGCAGTCCCGGCAGGTTGTCGTGCACCATGCCGATCAGACGGGGGACCGAGACGTAGGAGGCGCCGCTGACGAATCCGAGGCGTAACGTTCCCTCCGCACCTTGCGCGATCCGTCTGGCACGTTCGGCCGCGGAACTCTGCGCGTCCAGGAGGTGCCGTGCATCGAGAGCGAACGCCTTCCCGGCGGGGGTGAGTTGCACCTGGCGGGTGCTTCGTTCCAGCAGCGGCACCCCGATGGCCTTCTCTAGGCGTTTGATCGCCTGAGTGAGGGGCGGCTGACTCATGGACAGTCGCTCGGCAGCGCGGGTGAAGTGCCGCTCTTCGGCGACCACGACGAACTGCTCGAGCAGCCGCCGCGAAAAATCCATATCGTCCATAATATTAATGGTGCCATAATTAGTATTGGATATAGATCGTCATCGGGGCTTTCATTATGGGGTGAAGCACGACAACACCGGTTCGATCGCATCGAGCACATCCATTCCCCCCGGCCCGCGGGAACCATCCACCCATCCCGTTGCGAAGGGCGGTCCCCTGCAAGGACTTCGCGTGATCGAACTGGCCACGGTCATCATGGGCCCCTACGCCGGTCAGCAATTCGGCGACCTCGGCGCGGATGTGATCAAGGTCGAGGCTCCCGGCGGGGATCCGACCCGGCAGTTCGAACCGAAACGCCATCCGGGGATGGGCGGCCCCACCCTCAATCTCAACCGCAACAAGCGAAGTGTCACACTCGATCTCAAGGATGCATCCGATCGAGATTCGCTACTCGCGTTGCTCGAGACCGCGGATGCCTTCATCACCAATGTTCGCCCCGGCGCCCTCGCGCGACTGTCACTGGGATGGGCGGACGTGGCCGCAGTCAATCCACGTCTGGTGTACGCCACCGCACAAGGATTTCGTTCCGACTCGGCGATGYGGGACAATGCCGCCTACGACGACATCATCCAGGCGGCCACCGGGCTGGTGTGGCTCAACGAGCAAGTCTCCGGACAGCCGAACTACATCCCCTCGGTGGTCGCCGACAAGGTGTGCGGGCTGATGATGGTGCAATCGGTACTCGCCGCCCTGCACTACCGGGACCGCACCGGACGCGGACAGCACGTCGAAATCCCGATGGCGGACACCATGATCGCCTTCAACCTCGTCGAGCATCTCGCCGGAGCAACACTCGATCCGTCCCACGAGAGCGATTTCGGTTACCGGCGGGTGCTCAGCCGCGAACGCAAAGCCTGCCGAACCTCGGACGGGTGGATGTGCATTCTGCCCTACAACGACGCGAACTGGCGGGACTTCTTCGAGTTCGCCGGCGACCCCGAAGCGGCAACCGATCCCCGGTTCACTACCATGGCCGGCCGCATCGCGAATTCCGATGCTCTGTACGCCAGAATGCGCTCCCTGACAGCACAGTTCAGCACCGCCGAGTGGCAGCGCCTGTGCGACGACGCAAGCATCCCGGCGCATCCGGTCTACAGCCTCGCCGAGAGTGCGACCAGCCGCTACGCGCAGGACGGCGGGCTGCTGACCTTCGCCGAACACCCCACCGAGGGGCCGTACCAGCTGATCGGGCACCCGGTCCGGTACTCCGAGACACCGGCCCAACTGCGCCGGCACTGCCCGGCGCAGGGGCAGCACACCGAGTCGGTCCTGGACCGACCATCGCAGCGGAGCCCGGGCATGACCACTGTTGGTCGGCCCCCGACCCCCACCGGGCATATCACCGTGAATGGAGACGCACTGTCATGACTTCCTCCGGAGGTGACCTCGTCGTCACCATCGACAACCACATCGGGCGCATCACCCTCAACCGGCCCGAGAAGAAGAATTCCTTCACCGTGGACATGCTCGAGGACTGGGCGCGGGCGCTGCGCGAGTTCCAGCGGGACGAGCGGGTGCGGGTGATCGTGGTCCGCGGCACGGGTGAGGCCTTCTGCGCCGGCGCCGATCTCGCCGACATCGGCGAGATCGATCGCACACCGCTGACCAACCGGAAACTGATGACCGACACGGTCCACCAGGTCGCCCGCGCGGTCGACGACCTGACCAAACCACTGATTGCCGGGGTGAGCGGGCCCGCCGTCGGCGCCGGGATGGACATGGCCCTGATGTGTGACTACCGGATCGCCTCGGCGGCGGCCCGGTTCTCCGAGGGGTACATCCGCGTCGGCCTGGTACCCGGTGACGGCGGCTGCTTCTACCTCCCGCGGCTGATTGGCAGACCCCGCGCGCTGCGTCTGCTGTGGACCGGAGAGTTCATCGCCGCCGAACAGGCCCTCGGCTGGAACCTCGTCGACGAAGTCTGCGCCGCCGACGAATTCGACACCCGACTCGACGCCTTCGCCACCCAGATCGCCCGGCAGCCACCCGTGGCCGTCCAGATGATCAAGAACGCGGTACGCCAATCCGATACCGGCGATCTGCGGTCGGCGCTCGATCTCATCGCCTCACACCAGGCGGTGGCGATGACCACATCCGATTCGATCGAGGCGCTCGACGCCTACACCACCCGACGTACCCCGACCTTCGAGGGCCGATGACAAGCCAGGACACGATGACTACACGAGAACAAACGCTGCGTGCGGCGGTGCGCGAATTGTGCGCCGAGTGGGACTACGAACCCCGATGCGATGCCTGGGGCGGCGACGCCGACCCCGAGTTCAGCCGGGAACTCGGGCGGCGCGGACTCCTCGCGCTGACCTGGCCGAAGGACCTTGGCGGCGCCGCGGAATCGAACCTCTCCCGCCTTGCGGTCACCGAGGAACTGCTCCGGGCCGGCGCCCCGGTTTCCTACCACTGGGCGGGCGAACGGCAGATCGGCCCGACCCTGATCCGTCACGGCAGCCGGACGCTCCAGGACGAATTCTGTCCGCGACTGGCCCGGGCCGAGATCAGCTTCGCGCTCGGGATGAGCGAACCGGACGCCGGCTCCGACCTGGCCGCCGTCCGCACCACCGCCACCCGCACCGACGAGGGCTGGGTCATCAACGGCCGCAAGGTCTGGACGAGCGGCGCCCACTTCGCCGACTACCTCTACGTCCTCGCCCGCACCTCCACAGATGGGTACCGGCACGCAGGCCTGAGTGAGTTCGTGGTCGACACCTCCGCGCCCGGGGTGCACGTGCAACCGATCATCGGCATGGACGGCGGACATCACTTCAACGAAGTCGTCTTCGACGACGTGCACGTGCCCCACCGGTGGCTGATCGGCACCGAGGGGCACGGCTGGCAGCAGGTCATCTCGCAGCTCGCCTTCGAACGCGGTGGCCCCGAACGGTTCCTGTCGATGTATCCGGTCCTGGGCGCAGTCCTCGACGCCGAAGTGCTCGACGACACCGACCGCGCCGCACTGCGCGTGCTGACCGCACAATTGACGGTTCTGCGCTCACTCGCGCGGGACATCGCGGCCGCCTTGGACGCCGGACGCAGCCCGGTCGCCGAGGCCGCCACCAGCAAGTACCTCGGAAACCGACTCGAGTTGGCCACGCTCGACTTCGTCCGGCCCCTGCTGGGCCGGTGCGATGAGCGAGTGCGCGCATTGTTCGACGCCGCCGTGATCGCCTCCCCGAAGTCGGGCCTGCGCGGCGGCGCCGCCCCGGTCATGCTGTCCATCGTCACGAAGGAAATGCAATGAGCACGACAATTCTCACCGACGAAGCCGCGCAACTGGCGGAAATCGTCGCCGATGTGGTGACTACCTGGGAACTCCCGGTTGCCGGCGGTCTCGTCTCGGAGGCCGAACACTTCCACGAACAGTGGAAGGTTGCCGAAGAATTGGGATGGACCACGATTCTCGACGACGTCGATTGCACCAGCTTCGAGGCGCTGGCCGGGTCGGCCGAACTCATCGACGCCGCTGCCGCCGCCACCCGCGCCCTCGCCCACGCAGGCGCCGCCCTCCCCGTCCGCCAGACCCTGGTTGCGCGCGCCCTCGCCGTCCAGCCGACAGCCCCCGGGCAAATCGTTGTCAGCGCGCACTCGTTCGGGGTCTGGGATCCGATCGCGACCGTCGTCGTCGGCGCCGACGGCACCACCGAAGCCCGGGCGGTGCCGGGTTCGGTGGACCGTGACGTCGCGGGCCGCCCGCTGCACCGAACCGACCCCCCGGAGGACCTCGGGGATCGACCCGACGGTGTGCTGGCCCAGTTCCTGCTCGTCCACGAAATCGCGGGCGCGGCTTCCGGCGCGATCGAGCAGGCCCGCGCCTACGTCTCCAGCCGGGTCCAGTTCGGCCGGCCCCTGATCAAGCTTCCCGCCGTGGCACAGGAGCTGGGCCGACTGACAATCGCGCAGCTCCAACTCGACGAGGCGATCGCCGAGTTCGCTCGCCGACTGCACACCGCAGACCCCGAGCGGATTCGCTTCGCTGCCACCGCGGCCCGAGCGCTCGCGGGCGATGTCGCCTCTGACGTCGCCACCCAGGCACACCAACTGCACGGTGCCCTCGGATTGACCGCGGACGCCACGCTCCGGCACCGCACCCTGCTGCTGTGGGCCGACCGGGACGAGGGGCTGCACCAACGCAGCTGGGGCGGGCACACCCTCCCGACCCGCGAGGTCGACCTGTGGTCGCTGAGCGAGCCGGAGCACGCCCACCGGCTCTAGATGGCCGTCACGCCCTTCCGCCCCGACCCTATGTCGGTCAGGCATGCCGAGCGAGCGGCACCCGGGATCCCCGCGGGCTCTCGAACAGGCGTGGAGGAGGTAGTGCGCCGGCGATCAGAAGGGTGGCGCACTCCGTCGATCCCGGGCCCAGGCGTGCGTGTTTCGCTTATTCGCGCGCCTGGGCTTCGGGGATCCGGCAACCGGCAAAGGGTCGACAGACCCCTGAAACACAGTGGCGCGCCGGGCACACTCTCGCGCGCGACCGACTGAGGTCGGGTTAACTGCCGGCGCTTGCTGCGGCGCGGGTAAATCCCAGAATTGCTTCCGCGCTGCTCGTCATGTGCTCGGCCATCAGGCGGCGCGCTCGCTCGCCGTCTCCGGCTTCGATCGCCGCGAAGATCTTGCGGTGCTGGTCATTGGAGGTGCGCCGGGCTTGCGGGCCCACTCGGAACGCCCCCATCAGTGGGGACAACTCGGCCTGCAGCTCCGTCTCTGCCCGGGCCAGCCTTTGCGACCGCGTGCACGAGGCGATGGTGACGTGAAAGGTTGCGTCACACTTGCGAAATTCCTCGAATGCCTCTGCGGCGTCCATACGTTCGATCAGTTCCCGCATCCCGTCGAGGTCCTCGGGCGTCGCGCGTTCGGCGGCCAGCGCCGCGCTCTCACCGCCGATGGCGACGCGGTAATCGGTGAGGTCGGTGATGTACTCGTCGGTGATCGTCGCGATCCGCTTCTGCGCCTCGCGTTCGGGAACCGTAAGTGCCAGCTGTTTGACGTAGGTGCCGCCCTGGCGCCCGCGTCGGGTCTCGACGTAGCCGGCTTCGCGCATCACCGCGAGTGCTTCGCGCAAGGTCATCGCGGAGATCCCCAGCTGGTCGGCCAGTTCCGACTCGGAGGGGAGTCGTGCTCCGACGTCGAAGATGCCCAGGCCGATGGCATCGCCGAGCCGGCGAACGGTCTGCGCGACCAGCCCCTCACCGCCGATCGGGGACAGGATGACACTGCGAACGAGCAGGGACGCCGGTGAGGGGGTCCGGGAGTCGGACGCCGAGTCATTTGTATCCATTATCTTCACAGCATATAGGTCTCGAGAATGCAAAGTCGAGTACTTGCRACTCTAACATCTAATGTTAGAGTTAAAACATGAGTATCACATCTGCCACCGACGGCAATCTGCTGAAGATCACCGACCCGGGTTTCTCCGCGATGGGCGAGGAGATCCGTGCTGCCAGGAAGCGAAACTGGTATGCCCGAACTAATTACGGTATCGCGGTCCTACGTCACGGTGAGGTGGGTGCCCTGCTCAAGGATCGCCGCCTCCGGCAGGGAAGCTGGTCCTGGCCCGCGCAGAACGGCATCACCGACGGTGTGCTCTCGGACTGGTGGAAGAGCTCCCTGGTCGGCATGGAGGGTGAGGACCATGCCCGCATCCGCAAGCTGGTCAACCCCGCGTTCTCGCACTCGGTCATCGCGACGATGACCGAGAGTTTCCGCGAACTCGCCCACGATGTCATCGAGCAGTTCGCCGACTCCGGCGCGTGCGAGTTCATGACGGACTTCGCCGAACCGTACTCGTCTCGCGCCCTGTGCCGGCTGCTCGCCCTACCCGAAGAGGATTGGCGCGAGCTCACGCAGCTCTCGGCCGACATGGGGCTGGCCTTCGGCCCCGAGATCGCCGAGCAGCGTGCCACGATCGAAGCCGCAATCCTCGCCCTCTACGCCCGCGCCGACGAACTCGTCGCCCAGCGCCGCATCCAGCCCACCGAGGACTTCGTCTCGCAACTGGTTATCGCAACGGACGAGAACGGGGACCGGCTGAGCGATCAGGAACTTCGGGAGCTGATCACCAGCCTGATCTTCGGCGGCATGGACACCACCCGCAGCCAACTCGGTTTGATGATGCAGGCCTTCGTCGATCACCCCGATCAATGGGCGCTGCTCGCCGACCGGCCGGAACTCGCCGCCCAGGCCGTCGAGGAAGTCATTCGCTTCAATCCGACGATCCACTGGACCACTCGACTGGCCATCGAGGACTTCTCCTTCCAGGGCGTCGACATCTCGGAGGGGACGGTGCTCCACCTCATGTCCTACTCCGCCGGCAC
>NZ_JBFUHV010000107.1:0-41716 GCF_056402215.1 Rhodococcus sp. P4_B6
GCCCCGTCGTCGGGGCCGGGCGCGACGGTCTCGACCTGCTCCGGCAGCAGCGGGCGCACCGCGAACCGCCCGGCCACGGCGTCGGCGCCGAGCGCCTCGACCGCCCGGACGTCCGGTTCGGACCGCAGCGCGGCCAGCGCGTCGTGATCACCGCGGACGACGACGCCGATCACACACGCGCAGTTCCGGGCGAGTTCCGCCGACGAGACCGCCGCGATCTGCGCCTGCCGCGCCGTCTCGCCCGTCATCGCCTGGACGCGGCCGGCGGCCAGGACGCTCGCCCGGGCGAGGGCCGCGTCGCCTGCCGCGACGGACACGGGCACGAGGGGGGTCTGCACCCGGTCGAGCGGCACGCGGAAGAGCACCTGCGACACCCGGGTGCCGGACGCAGCGCCCCGGACGGTCTCCGTGGTCACCGGACGCGTGAACGAGACCAGCGCCCAGTGCTCGTGGCGACCGTCCGCCTCGTCGAGCGATCGGTCCGCCCGAGCCAGGTAGTCGGCCACCGCTTCCCCGTTGTCCGGGCCCAGCGTGTCCGTCGACACGGGCGCCCGCCGAACGGGGTTCAGTGCCCCGAGCACGACCGTCACCGCGATCAGCACGACGACGGTGAGCACTGCCGGCACCGCGGCACCGCCGGGGCGCGGGAGCCGCACCTCAGCTCGCCCGCAGAACCCCGAGAGCGTCCTCGAGATCCTTCGGGTACTTGGACGTGATCTCGACCCACCGCCCGTCCGCGGGATGCGCGAAACCGAGCGACCGGGCGTGCAGCCACTGGCGCTCCAGCCCGAGGCGCTCCGCCAGCCGCGGATCGGCCCCGTACGTGAGGTCGCCGCAGCACGGGTGCCGCAGCGCCGCGAAGTGGACGCGGATCTGATGGGTCCGGCCCGTCTCCAGGTGGATGTCGAGCAGGCTCGCCGCCTGGAACGCCTCGACCGTGTCGTAGTGGGTGATGCTGGGCTTGCCGTCGGCGGTGACGGCGAACTTCCAGTCGTTGCTGCGGTGCCTGCCGATCGGCGCGTCGATGGTTCCGCTGCTCGGATCCGGGTGACCCTGCACCAGCGCGTGGTACCGCTTGTCGATGGTCCGCTGCTTGAACGCACGCTTGAGGAGTGTGTAGGCGCGCTCCGACGTGGCCACCACCATCACTCCGGACGTGCCGACGTCCAGCCGGTGCACGATGCCCTGACGCTCGTGCGCACCGGACGTCGAGATCCGGAAGCCCGCGGCGGCGAGGCCGCCGATCACCGTCGGACCGGTCCACCCCACGCTGGCGTGGGCCGCGACCCCGACCGGTTTGTCGACGGCGACCACGTCGTCGTCCGCGTACAGGATCTCCATGCCCTCGACGGGTTCCGCCTCGATGGTCAGCGGCCGCGGCGGTTCGGGAAGTTCCACCTCCAGCCAGGTGCCTGCGGACAGCCGGTCGGACTTGCCGACGGGCGCGCCGTCGACGAGCACCGAACCTTCCTCGGTGAGCTGCGCGACCGCGGTGCGCGACAGACCGAGCAGCCGGGCGAGGCCGGCGTCGACCCGCATCGCTTCGAGCCCGTCCGGGACCGGCATCGACCGTGTTTCCCTCACTTCTCTACCCCCTTACGTGTTCCGTCCGGTTCCAGCCCCACCAGCGTGAGCACGACGAGCAGGATCGCACCGCACACGATCGCGGAGTCCGCCACGTTGAACACCGGCCACCAGCCGACGGAGACGAAATCGACGACGTGCCCCTGCATCACTCCGGGGGCCCGGAAGAACCGGTCGACGAGATTGCCGAGGGCGCCCCCGAGCACCAGCCCGAGACCGAGCGCCCACCACGGCGACCGCAGCGTCCGGCCGATCCGGACGACGCCGATCACCACACCCACGGCGACGAGGGTCAGCAGCCACGTCATGCCGGTGGCCATGGAGAACGCCGCGCCCGGGTTGCGCACGAGCCGCAGCGAGACGAGGTCCCCGATCAGCCAGACCGGGCGGCCGGGCTCGATGTTGGCGACGGCGAGGATCTTCGTCAGCAGGTCGGTCGCGAGGATCGTCCCTGCGATCGCGAACAGCAGCAGCCTGCGCTGATGCTTCGCCGGCCGGGGGGCTACGGCGCCGGACGTGTCACCGTCGTTCCGGTCTTCGGCGTCGGTCTCGTTCTCTGCCGTGGGGTCTTGACTCACCCGTTCATCATCCACTACGGAGGCAAGCCTCCGTTCACGCGCTCCCGCGCGCACTAGCCTGGGGGCGTGCCACTGTTCTCGAAAGCTCTGCGACCCGGATTCTGCCTGCTCGCCGCAACCCTCTCCCTGGTCGCTCTGACCGCCGGGTGCGGAGGTGACGGCGACTCCTCGGAGTCGACCCCCGCAGGGTCCACGTCCACTCCCGCCGAAGTGACCGTCCCGATCTCCGCCACCACCGTCGAACTGATCCAGCCCGGCGAGGAACCGCGGGAGGTGATCTCGCGGAGACCGCCGGCGGGAGTCACGCAGGACGTCCAGCTGACCACGGACGCGCAGGTGTTCCAGCAGATCGACGACCAGCCCGCCCAGGACTTCTCCTCCCCCCAGGTGACGCTCCCCCTCACCGCCGCCGTCGGCCGGGCGACCGAGGACGCGGACGGCGGCACCACCGTCGACCTCACGCTCGGCGACGTCACCAGCCCCGACGGCCGCCTCGGCAGCGCGCTCGAAGCCAGTGCCGGTTCCGGCGCCGRCTTCACCGTCGATCCCACCGGTGCGATCACGGCGCTGCGCCTGCGACCGGACGCCGAGTCCCAGGACATCGCCCGCTCCGCGATCGAGCAGGCCTTCTACCAGGCCGTGTACCGCACGGTCCCGTTTCCGGCGGAACCGGTCGGCGTGGGCGCCCAGTGGACGATCCGCCAGCAGGTGATGAGCGGCATCGCCCTCGACCAGACGACCGTGGCCACCCTGACCGCGCGGGACGGCAACCGCCTCACCATCGACTACACGATCGACCAGAAGCCGAAGTCGCCCGTGTGGGAACTGCCCGGAGAGGCAGGCACGCTGAACGTCGACCAGTACGTGATGCAGGGCTCGGGCACCATGACCGTCGACCTCGGTCTGCCGCTGCCGGTGTCCGGGACCGTGACCGTGGGCGGTGACCAGCAGTACAGCGACCCCGACGGCGCCACCCGCCTGCACCAGACCACGTCGAACTCGGTCCGGTGGGGTTCCTGATGCGCCGCGGACCCGTCGCCGCCTACTGCTCCTTGCTGGCCGTGCTCGCGCTGTCGGCGTGCTCGTCGAACGCGTCCGGCGACGCGGGCGACGCCACCGCGCTGGAGCCGCTCGGTCCGGTGGTGACCGCCGCGCAGGACGCGGCGGGTACATCGTTCGCCGATCAGGCCGCGCTGAAGGCGGCGCTCCTCGACGTCGGCGACCTTCCCGTCGGATTCACCCCGGTGCCCGATCCCGAGGACGATCTGGGGTTGCCGCCGGCGTCGGAGTCGGCGGATTCCGACAAGTCGAGCACGGATCCCGCGGACTGCGGCGCGGTGCTGTCACCGGTCGCGGACCAGCGCGCGGGAGCGGCGGCCTCGGCGTCCGGCTGGTTCACCGGCCCGGGCTTCGCGACCATCGACCAGGACGCGGCGAGCTACGCCACCGGCGCGGACGCGTCCCAGGCCTTCGCCGCGGTGCAGGAGCGGCTGCCGGGATGCACCCAGTACAGCGGCACGGACGCCGACGGCGTGCAGGTGCAGTACCGGATCGGGGGCCGCGAGCAGCAGCCCGCGGGCGACGCGTCGACGGCGTTCCGGCTCGTCACCACCAGCGAGGGCGTCAGTCTCGTCTCGGATGTGGTGGTGGTCGTCGTCGGCAGCACCGTCACTCAACTGGTCGCGACGGGACAGGACCCGATCGACGCCGGCGTCATGAACGACCTGACGAGCACCGCCGTGGCGAAGCTCGCGCCCGCACCCGCCGGCTGAGCCGGTCCCCGTAGACGACCGATGCCGGCTTCCCCGAGGGGACACCGGCATCGGTGCGGGAACGCGGCGATCCGTCAGGACCGCACGGTTCGGCCTGGAATCAGGCAGGGCATGCAGGCGAGGTCAGCTGCGCGAGCGACACGATCTGGCATGCGGTGATCTTCGACAGCTTCCACGTTCCGTTCTCGCCGGGAACGAAGATGGCCGGAACGCCACCCTGCTGGACCTGGCCGTTGACGGTCAGCTGCAGCTGGCCGCTGGCGGTGCCGTCACCGTTGTCGATGACCGGGTCGAGAACGGTGACCTCGGCGTTGTTGGCCTTGGCGGCCGCGGCGACCTGGTTGATGAGCTCCGGATCCTGCTCCGAGCCCTCGACCATCGCGGACTTGACCTCGAGCGGCGTCGCCGGGTCGAGGCCCTGCACCAGAAGCGCGTTGAGATCGGCCGCGGTGGGCACCTCGATGGCTTCCGAGGTCTCGGCAGCTGCGGAAGTCGTCGTCGTGGTCTTGGCCGCCGTGTCGCCCTCGTCGGAGCCACACGCGGACATCGTGAGGGCTGCGGCGATTGCAACTCCGGCAACCGTGATCTTACGAAGCTTCAACTCAATAACCTCTTCATTCTCGGTGTTCGTTCTCGGACGATCTGAGCTCGTTCGCTACCCGGGCGACATTACCCAAGGGTAGGCATCAGCGCCCGAGGCTACCTTCTCGTGGAGCCGGTCTCCACTCCCTCGTTCGGGCGGCGGGTCCGGTCACGCGAGCGAGCCTTCCACATCGGCCGGTTCGAGCTGCCCGTCGTCCTCCTTGAAGGTGCGGGCCTTTCCCGGACCCGTTGTGCGCGTTTCGAATCGAACGGTCACGACACCGTGCCCGGCACCCTGCACCCAGCCGTGGCCGAAGTCCGGGTGCGCCACGTCGAGACCGGGATGCCACCGGGTGTCGATCGCCCGGGCGGGTGCCGGGACGGGCTCGGAGAGGCCGTCGTCACCGGCCGCCTCCGTGATCTTCGACTCCTGGTATCCCGGCACGTCCAGGTCCAGTTCGGGGAACAGCGAGCCCTGGCGCACCGTCGACAGTCCGGCGAACCCCACCCCGACCAGACGCACCGGCCCGAGTTCGATCGGGTCGATCACCTGACGCTGCGCGGCCGCGACCAGAATGTGACGGTCGAGTGTCGCGTAGGGCAGCGTGACCGAACGCGTCACGATGCTCATGTCCGACTTCTTCAGCTTCAGCACCACCGTGCGCGCGGCCCGGCCGTCCTTCTGCAGGCGCACGAACGCGGACGCCGCGCTCGACTCGACGGCGCCCCGCAGTTCCGCCATCGTGACGATGTCGGTGGCGAAAGTCGTCTCCGCACTGACTTGTTTGGACTCGGCACGCTCGGCGACCGGCCGATTGTCGATGCCCTGCGCCAACCGGTGCAGGCCCGGTCCGATCGTGGTGCCCAGAATCGACGCGACCTCCGATTCGGGGGTCCGCGCGAAACCGCCGATGGTCTCGATGCCGAGCCGCTTCAGTTTCTCCTCCGCGACCGGGCCGATGCCCCACAGCTTCCGCACCGGAAGCTCGTCCAGCACCGCGTGCTGCTCGTCCGGCGAAATCACCGTGATCCCGTCGGGTTTGGCGAGACCGGACGCGATCTTGGCCACCTGTTTCCCCGACCCGGCCCCGATGGACGCGACGAGCCCCGTCTCCCCGAGGACCAGGGCCCGCAGACCCTCGCAATAGCGTTGCACCGCGGCCGCATCCGCTCCGGCCAGTTCGGTGGGTTCGCCGAACGCCTCGTCCATCGACAGCTGCTCGAGCACCGGCATCGGCCCGCGGAGCGCGTCGAACACGGACTTGCTGAGCATGCCGTACAGCCGGCCCCGCGGCGGCAGCACCACCGCACCCGGGCCCACCAGCCTCCGGGCCTGATGCATCGGCATGGCCGACCGCGCGCCGAACACCCGCGCCTCGTAGCTGGCCCCGGCGACGACACCGCGTCCGCCGAGACCGCCGACGAGAACCGGGCGGCCGCGGAGCGTCGGCCGGGTGAGCTGCTCGACGGACGCGAAGAACGCGTCCATGTCGAGGTGCAGCACCCACCGACGACTCACCTGGTGCAAAATACCCGCCCGGTCCGACAGGTCACGCCTTCGTGATCGCCGCCCGCACACCCTCACCGAGTTCGACGGCATCGCCCGGCGCTTCGGCCAGTTCCAGCTCGACGGCGAGGATCTCGCCCGCGATCAGTTCCCGGTGCGCGAGCGCCCAGTCCCGCCGTTCCGCGGGCACGTCGAGGACGACGGTGATCCGATCCGACACCTCGAGCCCGGCCGCGCGGCGCGCGTCCTGCAACTCGCGGATCCGGTCCTTCGCCCAGCCCTCGGCTTCGAGTTCCTCGGTGACCGCCGAGTCCAGGACCACCAGACCGGCCCCGTCGGGCAGGGCCGCCGTGGATTCCGGTTCGGCGGCGACGAGCCGCTGCGTGTACTCCTCCGGCAGCAATTCGATCCCCGCGGCGACGACGACGCCGTCCGAATTCTCCGACCAGTCACCGGCCTTCACGGCCTTGATGACGGTCTGCACGTCCTTGCCCAGCCGCGGCCCCGCGGCACGCGCGTTGACGACGAGCTCGAAGCGGCCGTGCACGTCCACGTCGGTGGTGAGGTCGACCTTCTTGACGTTGACCTCGTCGGCGATGAGACCGAGGTACGGGCGCAGCCGCTCCGCGTCCTCGGACGCGACCGTCACCTCGGGCAGCGGCAGCCGCACCCGCAGGTTCTGCGCCTTGCGCAGACCCAGCACCGTCGAGCACACCGACCGCACCTCGTCCATCGCCGACACCAGCTCCGCATCCGCGGGCAGTTCACCCTGGGCCGGCCAGTCCGCGAGATGCACGGACCGTCCGCCGGTCAGCCCCCGCCAGATCACCTCACTGATGAGCGGCAGCAACGGGGCGGCAAGCCGGGTGACCACCTCGAGCACGGTGTGCAGCGTGTCGACGGCCTCGGCGTCCTCGTCCCAGAACCGCGAACGCGACCGCCGCACATACCAGTTCGTCAACGCGTCGCAGAACGTGCGCAATTCGTCGCACGCCCCGGCGATGTCGTTCGTCTCGAGCGCGTCGGTGATGACGTCTCGGGTGCCTGCCAGCTTCGCGAGGATGTACCGGTCCAGGACGTTCGTCGAATCCGTGCGCCACTCACCGGACGTCGGCGCGTACAACTGCAGGAAGCTCCACGCGTTCCACAGCGGCAGCAGCGCCTGCCGGACACCCTCCCGGATGCCCTGCTCGGTGACGACGAGGTTTCCGCCGCGCAGGATCGGCGAAGACATGAGGAACCAGCGCATGGCGTCGGAGCCGTCGCGCTCGAACACCTCCTTCACGTCCGGGTAGTTGCCCTTGGACTTGCTCATCTTCAGGCCGTCCTCGCCCAGGACGATGCCGTGGGCCGCAACGGTCTTGAACGCGGGCCGATCGAACAGCGCCGTCGCCAGGACGTGCAGCGTATAGAACCAGCCGCGGGTCTGCCCGTTGTACTCGACGATGAAATCGCCCGGGAAATGCGCAGTGTCATCCCCCGTCGCTCCGCTCGCCCCGATGAACCACTCCCGGTTCTCGAATGGGTAGTGCACCTGCGCGTACGGCATCGACCCGGACTCGAACCAGCAGTCGAGGACCTCCGGAACGCGCCGCATCATCGACTTCCCGGTCGGGTCGTCCGGGTTCGGGCGCACCAGATCGTCGATCATCGGGCGGTGCAGATCCGTCGGCCGCACCCCGAAGTCACGCTCGAGTTCGTCGAGGGAGCCGTACACGTCCGTGCGCGGGTACGCCGGGTCGTCGGACACCCACACCGGAATCGGGCTGCCCCAGTACCGGTTGCGGCTGATGTTCCAGTCGCGGGCACCCTCGAGCCACTTGCCGAACTGTCCGTCGCGGATGTGCTCGGGCACCCAGGTGATGTCCTGGTTCAGCTCCACCATGCGCTCGCGGAACTTGGTGACCGCGACGAACCACGACGGGACCGCCATGTAGATCAGCGGCTGCCCGCTGCGCCAGCTGTGCGGGTACGAGTGCTCGATCGTCTCGTGCCGCAGCAACTTTCCAGCAGCCTTGAGGTCCTTGATGATCACCGGGTTCGCGTCGAACACCAGGAGACCCTCGTACGGCGGCACCATCGCCGTGAACTTGCCGCCCGGATCGAGCGGCTGCACCAGTTCGATGCCGTTGCGGACGCAGTAGTCGTAGTCCTCCTCACCGAAAGCCGGTGCCATGTGCACGATTCCGGTACCGGACTCGGTGGTCACGTAGTCGGCGGACAGCACCACGTGCGCGTTGTCGTGGCCGGCGAAGAAGTCGAACGGCGGGTCGTAACTGAGCCCGACGAGCTCGGAACCCTTGTGCTCGGACAGCACCTCCGGAGCCTCGCCGAGTTCGCGGGCATAATGCCCCAGCCGGTCCTTCGCGAGCACGTAACGCTTCCCGTCGCCGCCCGCGACCTGCACGTAGTCGATGTCCGGGTGCACTGCGACGGCGAGGTTGGACGGCAGCGTCCACGGGGTGGTGGTCCAGATGATGGCGTTGGCGCCGTCGAGCGGGCCCTCACCGCGGAGCGGCATGTCGACCGTGACGGCGGGATCCTGGCGCATCTTGTAGGCGTCGTCGAGCCGCGTCTCCTGGTTCGACAGTGGCGTCTGCTCGTACCAGCTGTACGGCAGCACGCGGAAGCCCTGGTAGATCAGGCCCTTGTCGAACAGTTCCTTGAACGCCCACATGACCGACTCCATGAAGTCGAGGTCCAGGGTCTTGTAGTCGTTGTCGAAGTCGACCCACCGGGCCTGACGGGTCACGTAGTCGCGCCACTCGTCCGTGTAGCGCAGCACCGACGACTTGCAGTACTCGTTGAACTTCTCGAGACCCATGACGTCGATCTCGGACTTGTCCTTGATGCCGAGTTGCTTCTCCGCCTCGAGTTCGGCGGGCAGCCCGTGACAGTCCCAGCCGAATCGGCGCTCGACCTTCTTGCCGCGCATGGTCTGGAACCGCGGCACCAGGTCCTTGACGTACCCCGTCAGGAGGTGGCCGTAGTGCGGGAGACCGTTCGCGAACGGCGGGCCGTCGTAGAACACGAACTCGGGGGCGTCCTCGCGCTGGGCGACCGAGGCCCGGAAGGTGTCGTCCTCGTCCCAGCCGGCCAGCACCCGCTGCTCGATCTGGGGGAATCGGACGCCGGCGTCCTGGGAGACGCCGTAGTCGACCTTGGGGTACGACTCGTTGCTGCTGGTCACGTTGCTGGTGTCGGTCACCGCGATCTCCTCGTGCCTGACGTACTCGGCACGGGGACGACGGGGACGCCTCCTGCGTCACCACCGCGGTACCACCCCGCTTGCACCCCGGAGGGCGCCTCTCGGTGCAGGGCTGTGACGGGCCCACCCGTTCGGTTCTACTGAGCCGGCGTGCCGGCCGTTCTTCCGAAGGCTCCCCGGTGATGGCCGGATCGTCGCCACGAATCGGTTACTGAATTGTTCGCTGTATGCAGTCTAGCCGCCACCGCCGGACGGCAACTCAGTCGGGCTCGTCGGATCCGGGTGTCGCGCCCGTATCGGCTGCGGGACCGCGTTCACCGGGAACGCCGCTCGCGGGTTGCCGGGGCACGACCGCGGCCTTCTTACCCGCGAGGGCGCTGACGAGCAGCAGGACCGCTCCGGCGACACATACCACGATGCATCCCCAGGCCCACACGACCGAACCTGTCATGAGAGCCACCACAAGGAGAGCGAACCCCACCGCTGCAAAAGCGAGTGTCACGACCAGCACGGCTCAACCTCTATCCGGGCCGCTGGCTGGGCAACTACCGCGCGCTCAGTCAGCTATTGCCCTTGGCGTAGGACTGGCTGTAATTGGACTGCGATCCACCCTGCGCGAACGAATCCTGACCGCCGTCCACCGGAACCGCGGATCCCCGCTGCTCCAGTTCCTCGAGCTGCGACTCCAGGTACGACTTCAGGCGCACACGGTATTCGCGCTCGAACGTCTTGAGCTGCTCGATTCGACCCTCCAGCACGGAACGCTGCTGGTTGATCGTCGCCATGATCTCGGTGTGCTTCTTCTCCGCGTCCGCCTGCAGCGCGTCGGCCTTCTCCTTGGCCTGGCGCAGCTGGGTCTCGGAACGGGTCTGAGCGTCGGTGATCAGTGCTTCCGACTTCTGGCGGGCGTCCGAGATCATCGTCTCGGAGCGGGTCCGCGCGTCGCCGACCAGCTGCTCCGAGTTGGTGCGCGCGTTGCCGAGCAGCTGCTCGGACTCGGTCTTCGCGTCGCTCGTCAGCCGGTCTGCCATTTCCTGGGCGAGACCCAGGACCTTGGCGGCCTGCATGTGAGCGTCGGCGCCCTGGGCGGGAGCGGCGGCAGCCGGAGCCGGAGCGGGCGCCGGAGCCTTGGGCTGCTCGACGACGCGCGCCGGCTCCGCCTTGGGGGCGGGAGTCGGTGCTGCGGACGTGGAGCGGGGAGCCTTCTTCGCATCGGCGAGCTCCTTGTCGAGCTCCCCTACTCGCTGCCGAAGGTCGGCGTTCTCCTCGATCAGGCGCGACAACTCTTGCTCGACGAGGTCGAGAAACGCATCGACTTCGTCTTCGTTGTAGCCCCGCTTACCGATCGGTGGCTTGCTGAACGCGACATTGTGCACATCAGCGGGAGTCAGCGGCATGGAAGGATCCCTTCACGCGTCATTTGGCGGTCTAGCAAGCATTCAGTTACAGCGCAGTCTACGTAACGGTGAAACAAGACTGGATCAATGGGGTCCATTCTGTCACACCACTCCCGCGGCACGCGCTTGTCCCTGAACGATCGACATCAGGATGAAGACGATGAACAGCAAGACCATGATGGATAGATCCAACCGCACCCCACCGAGATTGATCGGGGGGATCAACCGCCGAAGCAGTTTGACCGGTGGATCGGTGACCGTAAAAATCGCTTCGAGAATGACGACCACGACGCCGGTTGGCCGCCAGTCTCGTGCGAAGGTCCGTACGAACTCGACAATGATTCTGCCGATGAGTAGCAGCCAAAAGACAAACAGTATCAAGTAGATCACCGAGAACAAGGCCACACCTTCACTCTGCCTGAGAATGTCCGGCCGATCAAAACGAGCCGCGTGGCCAGGGCGTTCTGCGCCACAGCCGTCGCGGCTCGCGTCGTGTCGGACGTTCGGATCCCGATGGTCGTTTCCCCCGCTCCCCGGCTTACTTCTGGCTGTAGAAGCCGGTTTCCGCGATGCGGCGGCGCTCCTCGGCGGACACGTCGATGTCTGCAGGTGAGAGCAAGAACACCTTCGTGGCCACCTTGTCGAACGAACCACGCAGTGCGAACGCCAGGCCGGCGGCGAAATCCACGAGGCGCTTGGCGTCGGCGTTGCTCATCTCGACCAGGTCCATGATGACGGGGGTGCCGTCACGGAACCGCTCGCCGATCGTGCGGGCCTCCCCGTAGTCGCGGGGACGGAGCGTGGTGATCTTGGACAGAGGGCCACCTTCGTCGAAGAGGGGTCCGCGACGGCTCTCGACCCGGTCGGAGCGCGTGTCGACGGCGAGCGCGCCGCGGGTGCTGCCGCGCACAGCACCGCTCGCGCTCGGACGGGCCGACCGGACGGCCACGGGTTCGACCCGGGACGAGTGCCGGGGGCTCTCGTACCGGTCGAAGTCGTCGTCGAGGTCGTCCCGGCGACCGGGCGCGTAGGCGGCCTTGCTGAAGGCCGGTTCGGCGAAGTCACGGTCGTCACGGTCGAGGTACGGATCGCGTCCACTGTCGCGCGCCGGTCGAGCGGGCCTGCGCGCAGGTTCCGGCTCGTCCAGGTACTCGTCCTCGTAATCGTCGAGGGGAACCATGCCGAAGTAAGCCTTGAACTTGTGCAGACTGCTCATTGATCGACCTTCCTTGGCGCGGCGGACAGGATCCAACTGCGACCGGTCGCAGCGGTGTGGACGGGTTGGCGATCACCTGAGCGATCTATTTCGAGGTTATAGGCCTCGAACCCAACAGCGCGGTTCCGACACGCACGCAGGTGGACCCGTGTCGGACAGCGTGCTCGAGATCATTCGTCATGCCCGCCGAGAGTTCCGTCGCATCCGGATGGTCGCGCTGCAACCTCGCGTGTATGTTGTGCAGTTCCTCGAACGCCGCGTCCGGGTCGGCGTCGATCGGCGGAACCGCCATCAGTCCGCGGTACTCGAGCCCCGGCGACGACTGCACCTGCGCGGCAAGGCGATCGAGATCGGCGATCGCGGCGCCGCCACGCTGCGGGTCACCGTCCAGGCTGACCTGCAGCAGCACCCGCAGCGGCGCGGGCCGCTCCCCCGCCTCCAATGCGGTGGCCGCCGCGCGGCCGAGGGCGCCGACGAGTCGTTCGCTGTCCACCGAGTGGATCGCATACGCCCAGTGCGCGACCGCCTTCGCCTTGTTGCGCTGGAGATGCCCGATCATGTGCCACCGCACCGATGGGTCCGTCACCGCGGTGCGGAACTCCGCGATCTTGGCGGTGGCCTCCTGCTCTCGCGACTCCCCGAACTCACGGCAGCCGAGGTCGTACAGGATCCGCGCGTCCGATTCGGGGAAGAACTTCGTGACGGGCAGGAGCGAGACCTCCGACGGGTCGCGACCGGCGTCCCGGCACGCCGCGTCGAGCCGTGCGCGCACGGCGCCGAGCGCAGCCTCGATGTCCCCGACCCTGCTCATCGTTTCCACTCCCACACCGAATCTCTCGCCGGCATCGCCGGCAGTCGTCACACGCTGTCCTGCCCAGTATCCATCCAGATCACCGCCGCGAGCCGACCGGTCGGGGCCTGGCGGCGATGACTGAACAGCGTCTGGTCCTCGATGGTGCAGCGCGGATCCTCCGCCACTCCGGCGACACCCGCGTCGAGCAGTTGCTTCCGCAGACCCGCCCGCAGGTCCAGGCCGGGGGTCCCCTTGGCAGTGCGGACGGCGCTGCCGGGAAGGAACTTCTCGACGTCCGCCTGCATCGCCGCGGGCACCTCGTACTGGCGGCCGCTCGCCGCCGGACCCAGGAACGCGCCGATCCGGTCGATCCGCGCCCCCTGCTCCACCATGACGTCGAGCACCCGCGGAACGATGCCGATGCGGGCGCCGATCCGGCCGGCGTGGACGGCGGCGATCACCCCGGCCTCGTCGTCGGACAGCAGCACCGGGACGCAGTCGGCGCTGAGGGTCGCGAGCGCGAGCCCCCGCACCGTCGTCACCAGCGCGTCCGTCGCGGGCACCGGCGTATCGGTGGGCCCGTCGACGACGGTCACGTTGCGGCTGTGGATCTGCTCCATCCACACCAGGTGGTCGAACGGCACGCCGATCTCGCCCGCGAGCCGGCGCCGGTTCGCCTCCACCGCGGCCGGATCGTCGCCGACGTGATCACCGAGGTTGAACGTGTCATACGGTGCGACGGAGTGTCCTCCGGCGCGGGTGGTGACGACCCGGCGAACCCTGAACTCGGGGGCGGTCGGCGAACTCAACGACGCATGAAGGAGGGCACGTCGACTTCGTCTTCACCCTCCTCGTCGGACACCGGCACCGCGCGGGACTGCCCGTTTCCGGGAAGCGGCGGCAGACTGCTCGGGCTCTGGTGCGAGCTGATCGTCTCGCGGGTCACCGACATCGGCTCGCTGTTCTGCTGCTCGACGGACTGTCCGACCTCGCCCGCCCGTCCGGCGCCGATGGCGCTGCGACCGGCGGCACCCGACTCGACCGGCCTGCGGGCGGGGGTGCCGCCGTCGAACCCGGCGGCGATGACGGTGACCCGCACTTCGTCGCCGAGGGAATCGTCGATGACGGTGCCGAAGATGATGTTGGCGTCGATGTGGGCGGCTTCCTGCACCAGCGACGCAGCCTCGTTGATCTCGAACAGACCGAGGTCGCTGCCACCGGCGATCGAGAGCAGCACGCCGCGCGCACCCTCCATCGACGCCTCGAGCAGCGGGGAGTTGATCGCCGATTCCGCGGCCTTGATGGCCCGGCCCTCGCCGCGCGAGGATCCGATGCCCATCAGCGCGCTACCCGCGCCGGACATGACTCCCTTGACGTCGGCGAAGTCGACGTTGATCAGTCCGGGGGTGGTGATGAGGTCGGTGATGCCCTGGACACCGTTGAGCAGGACCTCGTCGGCGCTGCGGAACGCGTCCATGAGGCTGACCGCGGCGTCGCCGAGCTGCAGGAGGCGGTCGTTGGGGATCACGATGAGGGTGTCGCACGATTCGCGCAGCGACTGGATGCCGGTGTCGGCCTGGCCGCCGCGGCGCTTGCCCTCGAAGGAGAAGGGGCGCGTGACGACGCCGACGGTGAGGGCGCCGAGCTTGCGCGCGATACTCGCCACGACCGGTGCGCCACCGGTGCCGGTGCCGCCGCCCTCGCCTGCGGTCACGAACACCATGTCGGCGCCCTTGAGGACTTCCTCGATCTCGTCCTTGTGATCTTCTGCGGCCTTGCGGCCGACTTCGGGATCCGCGCCGGCGCCGAGCCCGCGGGTGAGTTCCCGGCCGACGTCGAGCTTGACGTCGGCGTCACTCATCAGCAGTGCTTGCGCGTCGGTGTTGACGGCAATGAACTCGACTCCCTTGAGTCCCTGCTCGATCATCCGGTTGACTGCGTTCACGCCGCCGCCGCCGATGCCGACGACCTTTATTACGGCGAGGTAGTTGTGCGGGGGCGTCATCGGCTCTCGCCTTCCATGAGTGTGTATCACGCTTTCGTACAGATCAGCCCAGTCTGAAGCCTCAACCTCAACCATAGGGTTACGGTTATGTCAAGTGCTGCTCGACTAGAGCGAAACGCTATGCACCGTCATACGGATACGCCATTAGGCGCGCCGAGACGCGCCGAGTTATTTGACGAACTCGCCCGCAACTCTTTCGCATCCGAGTCACGGCCCCTCACCGCACCGTCGGCAGGTCGGGACTCGACACGTCGTACGTCTGCCCGGGCTGGGTGAGCAGCGGCAGGGTGACCGCGGCCTTGCGCTCGGACTTCTCCGTGCCGCCCCACACCACGATCCGGCCGTCGAGCAGTGTCACCGCGATATCCGAAATCGACTTCGCCGCAACCTGTCCCACCTGACCGCGCAGCTGGGGCGGCATCGACTCCAGCACCTCGATCGCCGCCTCCGTCGACGGGTCGCCCCACCCCGGCTTCTCCGTCACCAGTCGCGGCACCCCGGGCGGCGGCGGTGCGATCTCGTAATCCACGGCCTCCCCGTCGAGGAGATGGGTGCCGCCGGGGCTGTCGACGAACACGACGGGCACCCGCTCGGTTACCGTGACGCGGATGGTGGACGGGTACACCCGTTGCACGCGGGCGGACGCCACCTTCGGGATCGCGGCGACGCGCAGGGCCGCGCCCTCGGTGTCGACCCGGAGCAGCGGCTGCCCCTGCGGCACCGCCAGCGCCTGGCGAATCTGCTCCTCGGAAATCGACGTCGCCCCCGCGACGTCCGTCTGCCGCACCGACAGCAGCGGCGTGAACCACGCGACGAGACCGAGCGCCACGACCACAACGACGCCGACCACACCCATCACCGCAGGCCGCCGGTACCACGGACGCCGCGGCGTCTCCACCGCCGTGGACTTCCGTGCCGCCGAAGCCGATTCGCGGGTGCGCCGCGTGCCGGGGTCGGTGGCGATCGCGCTGCGCCGACGCGAGGACGTCCGGTCGCCCGCCGCGGCGCGTGCGCCGGACGTGCCCGGTTGCGGACTGCGCGCGGCGTCGCGGCGGACAGGGCGGTCCGGCCGCTCGGACCGGCCGCGGCGCTCCCGCGTCATCGCGACGGGTGGTGGTGCGGAGCCGCACGCAGAGCGTCGAGGATCTGGTTCCCGAGCATCGTCACGTCGCCGGCGCCCATGGTGATCACCACGTCACCGGGGGACGCGAGTCCCGCGACCTGACGCGGCGCCTGCGACAGGTCCGGCTGGTAGTGCACCGGCTTCGACACCGACAGCGCGACCAGGGCGCCGCTGACGCCCGGGAGCGGTTCTTCCCGCGCCCCGTACACGTCGAGGACCACGACCTCGTCGGCGAGGTCCAGTGCGTGCCCGAATTCCTCGGCGAATGTTGCTGTGCGGGAATACAGGTGCGGCTGGAAGACCACGATGACCTTGCCGCTGCGCACCGAGTCCTCGGATTCGCGGCGGTCGGCCTCGTGGGGCTGGCGCACCAGATCGGCGGCGGCGCCGAGCACGGCACGCACCTCGGTCGGGTGGTGCGCGTAGTCGTCGAACACACGCACCCCGTGCTCGCGGCCGGTGAACTGGAACCGGCGGTGCACTCCCCCGAAACCGGCGATGCCCTCGAGGATTTCGTCCACGTCGGCGCCCGCCTCCATGGCGGCGAGGAGCGCGGCCAGCGCATTGAGCGCCATGTGCCTGCCGGGCACATTCATCCGGATCGTTCTCGGCGCCTGCTCCCCGGCCAGCTGGAACTGCAGTACCCCGCCGACGTCCCTGGCCTCGAAACTCAGCAGGCGCGCGCCGACCTCGACGCCGTCGATCGGAGCGAAGGCCCCGTCCGCATCCTCGGCGCTGCCGTAGCCGAGCACCCGCACCCCGGGCAGTCCCCGTGCCGCCACCCGCTGCGCGAGCGCCGCGGACCCCGGATCGTCGAGGCAGGCGACGAGCAGCCCGCCGTGCGAGAGCCGGGCCGCGAAATCGTCGAATACCTGGATGTAGGCCTCGGGGCTTCCGAAGTAGTCGAGGTGATCGGCCTCGACGTTGGTGACGACGACGACGTTCGGGTCGTACTGGAGCAGTGAACCGTCGCTCTCGTCGGCCTCGGCGACGAACACGTCGCCGCTGCCGTGGTGGGCGTTGGTTCCGGCCTCGTTGAGTTCGCCGCCGACCGCGAACGACGGATCGTACCCGCAGTGTTGCAGCGCCACCACCAGCATCGACGTGGTCGACGTCTTGCCGTGGGTGCCCGACACCAGCAGGGTGCGGTGCCCCTGCATCAGCGAGGCCAGCACCGCGGGCCGCAGGATCACGGGAATCCCGCGCCGGGCCGCCTCCACGAGTTCCGGGTTGTCCTTGGGGATGGCGGCGTGGGTGGTGACCACGACGGTCGGGCCGCCGGGCAGCAGGTCGAGTGCGGAGGCGTCGTGGCCGATGCGGACCTGCGCGCCGCGGGCACGCAACGCGAGGACGCCGCGGCTCTCCTTGGCGTCCGAACCGGACACCTGTCCACCCCTGGCCAGCAGGATCCTCGCGATTCCGGACATTCCGGCGCCGCCGATCCCGACCATGTGGACACGTTCCAACTGCGCGGGCAGGTCGGTCATCGGGTTCCCCTCGTCTGCGCGGCCACGTCGATCACGATGCGCGCAACCTCGGCGGCTGCGCTGCGGTGACCCGCGCCGGCCGCGCGGTGTCCCATGTCCTCGAGCTGTGCGGGGTCGCGCAGCAGGGGGATCACGGTCTCCGCGACGAATCCGGCGGACAGGTCTCCGTCGGCCACAATCATTCCACCTCCGGCGGCCACGACCGGCCGCGCGTTCAGTTCCTGCTCACCGTTGCCGTGTGGCAGCGGCACGTACACCGCGGGAAGGCCGACCGCCGACACCTCGGCAACCGTCATCGCACCCGACCGGCAGATCACGGCGTCCGCCGCCGAATAGGCGAGGTCCATCCGCGACAGGTAGGGAACGGCCACGTACGGCGGGCCGCCCGGGGTCGCGGGAACGTCGAGGGTGTTCTTCGGTCCGTGCGCGTGGAGGACGGCCACCCCGGCCGCCGCGAGCGACTCGGCCGCACCCGACACGGCCTCGTTCAGCGACCGCGCGCCCTGCGAACCGCCGAACACCAGCAGCACCGGGCCGTCGGCGGGGAGGCCGAAGTGTGCACGCGCCTCCGCGCGCAACGCGGCCCGGTCGAGACCGGTGATCGACGCCCGCACCGGGATACCGAGGATCTCGGCGTCCGAGCGCCCCCGTGCCGACACGCCCGAACCGGCGACCGCGGCCAGGACGCGGGCGGCGCGGCGGGCGCCGATCTTGTTCGCGATCCCGGCGCTGGCGTTCGCCTCGTGCACGACGATCGGGATGCGGCGCCGGCGGCGGAGCAGGCCGGGGCCTGCCGCGAGGTACGCGGGCAGCGCGACGTACCCGCCGAAACCGACGACGACGTCGGCATTGGTCGCGTCGAGCACCTCGCGGGTACGGCGCACCGACGCGCGCACGCGCCCGGGCAGCCGCAGCAGGTCGAGGGTGGGTTTACGGGGCAGCGGCACCGGCGGAACGAGTTCGAGCGGGTAGCCCCGCTCGGGAACCAGCGTGGTTTCGAGGCCACGCGCCGTGCCGAGAGCGGTCACCACCGCGGTGTCGTCGATCGCCTTGATCGCGTCGGCCACGGCCAGGGCCGGTTCGATGTGCCCGGCGGTACCACCGCCGGCCACGATCACCGACAGGGTGGGCTTGTCGCCGTTCACCTACGAAATCCTCGCTCTCCTGCTCGGCCACCCGAGCTTCGCTGTTGACGTGCACCGCGTTCGGGGGTGCGGCCCTTGCCGCGTTCGGGGCGGCCCTTCTCGTATGTGATGCTGCGGGTCCTCGGGGCCATCTCGCGACCGGCACGGCGACGGGCCTCGGCCCGGCGCACCGCCTCCGCGCGCGCCGCGTCCGCGCGCACCGGCGAATACGCCTCCGGTTTGCGGAGCCGCAGCAGACGGCCGAACGGGCCGTCCTGCCCGGAGTGCAGCGCCGCGACCGCCTCCGGTTCGTGCCGCGCCGCGTTGGCGACGAGACCGAACATGAACAGTGTGGTGGCCGTCGACGTTCCGCCCGCCGACACCAGCGGCAACTGCAGCCCGGTGACGGGGAGCAGCCCGATCACGTATCCCACGTTGATGAACGCCTGCCCGGTGATCCACACGGTCGCCGTTCCGGTGAGCAACCGGAGGAACGGGTCGGCGGATCGGGCCGCGATGCGCAGGCCCGTGTACACGAACAGCCCGAACAGGCCGAGGACCGCGGCGCCGCCGAGGTATCCGAGTTCCTCGCCGATGATCGCGAAGATGAAGTCGTTGTGCGCGTTCGGCAGGTAGCTCCACTTCGCGCGGCTCTGCCCGAGCCCGCGGCCGAGGATCCCGCCGTCCGCGAGCGAGTACATCGCCTGCCGCGACTGGTATCCGATGCCCTGCGGGTCGGAGCCGGGGTTGAGGAACTCACGCACGCGAGCGGACCGGTAGCCGGCGGTGAGCGCGAGGATCACGATTCCGGCGACGCCGGTGCCGACGATGGCGACGAACAGCTTCAGCGGCAGTCCCGCGAACCACAACAGCGCCATCAGGATGATGGCCAGCGAGACCGTCGTGCCGAGATCGGGCTGCAGGATGATCAGGACGAACGCGATGAGAGCGGCCGGAACCAGCGGCACCAGCATGTCGCGGACGCTGGAGATGTCGCTGCGGCGCGACGCCAGGATGTGCGCACCCCACACCGCCAGCGCGATCTTGGTGAGCTCGGCGGGCTGCAACGAGAATCCGGCGACCACGAACCAGCCGCGGGTGCCCTGGGACACGGTGCCGATACCGGGGATGAGGACCAGGACCAGCAGGATGATCGTGACCGCGAACGCCGGGAACGACAGGGCGCGCATCACCCGGACGGGGATCTGCAGCGCCGCGTAGAACAGGCCGAGTCCGAGAGCCGCGAACAGCGCCTGCCGGGTGAAGAGGGTGTAGGCCGAGCCGTCGGAGGCGTAGGCCTCGACACTCGACGACGACAGCACCATCACCAGGCCGAGGACCGTCAGCAGAAACGCGATGGTGACCACGAGGTGGAACGACGCCAGCGGCCGCGACAGCCACGCCCCGATCCGGGTGCGCGGGCTGCGGGGAGGGGCCGCCCGCGTGCGCGGACTCGACGGTGCGCGCTTGGCCACCCCGGGTGCGGCGGCGGTGCGGGCCGGGGACCGCTGTCCTTCGGGGACGCGGCGGGTGCGGGCTCCGGCGGAGGTCATCGCGGCGTCCTGGAGATGTCCGACTCGTCGAGCCTGCCGACGGCGTCCGCGAAGCTGCGCCCCCGGTGACCGTAACTGTCGAACATGTCGAGCGACGCCGCCGCGGGCGCCAGGACGACGGCATCGCCTGCCGTTGCCAGCGCAGCCGCCTCGCGCACGACGACGCCCATCACAGCGTCGCTGTCGGTGTCCGCCGGCAGCACCACCCGGTGCATCGCGGTCTGCGGGACTGCACTCACACCTGCATCGTCTCCCGTTTCCACGGTGACCACGGGAACCTCGGGGGCGTGTCGCGCAAGCGACTCTGCGATCTGCCTCGCATCGCGGCCCAGCAGGACGGCACCCGCAAGGCGGCCGGCCACCTCCCGGACGAGGTCGTCGACCCGCGCACCCTTCAGCAGACCACCGGCGATCCACACCACCCGGTCGTGGGCGAGGATCGACGGGCGGGCGGCGTGCGGGTTGGTTGCCTTGGAGTCGTCGACGAACGTCACTCCCCCGACGTCGGCGACGTGCGCCGCCCGGTGCGGGCCCACCACGTGGGCGGCCAGGCCTGCTGCGACGGCGGCAGGCGGAACCCCGATCGCCCGGGCGAGAGCCGCCGCTGCCAGCGCATCCATCAGTCCGGCGGGCCCGGGTGGGGTGATCCCGTCGGCCGGGGCCAGCCGCTCGCCGTCCGCGAACGCGCGATCGACGAGATAGCCGTCCTCGACGCCCAGTTCGCCCGGCGCGGGCACCCCCAGCCGGAAACCCAGGGTGCGCGCTGCGGGGGACGAGGAGAAGAGAGAGGACGCGACTTCGTCGTCGAGACCGAGCACCGCGACCTCACCGGTCAGGGCGCGGGCCTTCGCGTCGATGTACGGCTGCATGCCGCCGTGCCAGTCCAGGTGATCCTCGGCGATGTTGAGGATCGCGCCCGCAATCGGCCGGACCGACGGCGCCCAGTGCAGCTGGAACGACGACAGTTCGACGGCCAGCACGTCCGCCCGCGGTTCGGTCTGCCGCAGTGCGTCGAGCACCGGGAGCCCGATGTTGCCGCAGGCCAGGCTCGGCAACCCGGCCGCCTCGAGAACGGAGTGCAGCATGGAGGTCGTCGTGGTCTTGCCGTTGGTGCCGGTGACCACCAGCCACCGCCGCGGCGGGCCGTAGAGCCCGGCCCGGTCCACGTGCCACGAGAATTCGATGTCGCCCCAGATCGGCACCCCGTCCCCGGCGGCGACCGAGAGCAGCGGCGCGTCCGGGCGGAAACCCGGACTCGTCACGACCAGCGCGAACTCGGCGACCCGCTCCCGCTCGGCGAGCAGATCGTCGATCGGGACGGTCGCCGCCCCCAGCCGTGCGCATTCGGCGAGGGCGTCGACGTTCGAGTCGGTGACGGTGACGTGGGCCCCGAGGTCACGAAGAGGTTCGATGGTGGCGCGGCCGGACACACCCGCACCGGCGACGAGGACACTGCGGCCCCGCAACCAGTCGAGCCCGCCGTGTTCCTCTGTCACGGCGTCAGCCCCCGATCGCTGCCAGGTACTCGCTGTAGAACAGCGCGAGCCCGATCGCGGAGGCGATGGCGGCCAGCAACCAGAAACGGATGATCACCGTGGTTTCCGCCCACCCGGCGAGTTCGAAGTGGTGGTGGAACGGGGCCATCCGGAACACGCGTCTTCGGCTCGACCGGAACACCGCGACCTGGATCACCACCGACGCCGCCTCGGCGACGAACAGCGCGCCGATCACGACCATCAGCAGTTCGGTGCGCGTCGTGATCGACAGTCCGGCGAGCATGCCGCCGAGTGCCAGCGAACCGGTGTCGCCCATGAAGATCTTGGCGGGCGCGGCGTTCCACCAGAGGAATCCGATGCACGCACCGGCGCCGGCCGCGCAGATCAGGGCCAGATCGAGCGGGTCGCGGACGTCGTAGCAGCCCTTGCCGGGGCTCGTCTCGCACGCGTTGCGGTACTGCCAGAACGTAATGATCACATATGCGCCGAGCACCAGGCTCATGGAACCGGCGGCGAGCCCGTCGAGGCCGTCGGTGAGGTTGACCGCGTTCGACCACGCGCTCACCAGCAGGTAGCAGAACGCCACGAATACGACGGAGCCCATCGTGACCGTCGCGATGTCGCGCACATAGGACAGGTGCTCGCTGCCGGGGGTGAGGTCGTTCGCACCGCGGAACTGCAGCGCGAGAATGCCGAACGCCACCGCCGCGATGAGCTGTCCGACGAGTTTCGCCGTCTTGTTCAGCCCCAGGTTGCGCTGCTTGCGGATCTTGATGAAGTCGTCGAGGAACCCGACGCCGCCGAGCGCCGTCGTGAGACCGAGCACGAGGAGTCCCGACGCCGACGGTCCGTCCGCGTCGTACCCGATGCCGATCATGTGCGAACCCCAGTAGCCCGCCCACAGTCCGGCGAGGATGGCGACGCCACCCATCGTCGGCGTGCCGCGCTTCGACTGGTGACTCGCCGGACCTTCGACGCGGATCTCCTGGCCGAACCCCTGACGGGAGAAGGCCTTGATGAGAACGGGGGTCAGCAGAATCGAGACAGCGAGCGCGATGCCCGCCGCGAAGAGGATCTGTCTCACCGCGTAGCCTCCGAACCCTTCTGTCCCGTGCTTCCCGCCAACACCGTGTCCGCGACCTCCCACAATCCGATGGACTGCGACGCCTTGACCAGCACCAGATCTCCCGGCGCCAGTTCCTTCTCGAGCAGTGCGACCGCACCGGCGATGTCGGGGACGAGGATCGACTCCTCACCCCACGAACCTTCCATGACCGCACCCTGGTGCATGGCACGGGAGGGCCTTCCGGTTCCGACGACGATCAGCCTGCTGACATCGAGCCGGACCGCGAATCTGCCGATGGCGTCGTGTTCGACCACTGATTCTGGACCCAGCTYGGCCATTTCTCCGAGCACCGCCCAACTCCGGCGCGCCGCTCCCCGGCCCGACCTGGCCATCGACACCAGCGCTTTGAGGGCGGCCCGCATCGAGTCGGGGTTCGCGTTGTACGAATCGTTGACGACGGTCACACCGTCCGGCCGGTCGCGGACGTCCATCCGGCGCCCCGAGACGGCGGCGGCGCCGGAGAGCGCCTGCGCGATCTGGTCGAGGTGCGCACCGCATTCGAGCGCCACCGCGGCTGCTGCGAGTGCGTTTCCGACCTGGTGCTCACCATGCACGGCGAGTTCGACGGGAACGCTGCCCGCCGTCGTCGTGAGAGTGAAACGCGCCCTTGCCCTCTCGTCGAGCACGATGTCGGTGGCCCGCACGTGCGCGGATTCCGAGCGGCCGACGAGCACCACCCGCGCCGACGTGCGCGGGGCCATGGCCACCACCAGCGGATCGTCCGCGTTGAGGATCGCGACTCCACCGTCCTCCGCCGAGGGCAGCGACTCCGGGAGTTCGCCCTTGGCCGCGGCGATCGCGTCCCGCGAACCGAATTCGCCGAGGTGCGCCGTTCCCACGTTGAGGACCACCCCGATTTTCGGGGGCGCGATCGCTGCGAGAGAGGCGATGTGGCCGCGGTCCCGGGCCGACATCTCCAGAACCAGGAATCCCGTTTCGGCGTCCGCGCGCAGCGCGGTCCACGGGTGGCCGAGTTCATTGTTGAACGATCCGGGCGGCGCGACGACGGGACCGAGGGGCCGCAGGACGGCGGCGAGCAGATCCTTCGTCGACGTCTTGCCTGCCGAGCCGGTGACGCCGACGACGGTGAGCCCCTTCGCGGCGAGGTCGTCGACGGATGCGCGCGCGAGCTTTGCGAGGGCCGCGAGTACGGCGGCGCCCGATCCGTCGGTGTCGTGTTCGAGCGCCATCGCCTTGCTCGGGCCTGCCCCGGGCGTCGGGGTGACCACCACGGCGGGGACCCCGACCGGGCGCGCGGCCAGGACCGCGACCGCGCCGGCCTCGATCGCCGCTGCCGCGTGATCGTGTCCGTCGACGCGGGCGCCGGGCAGGGCGAGGAACAATCCGCCGCYGGCGACCTTGCGCGAGTCGAATTCGACCGTTCCCGTCACCTCGGCCGACGGGTCGGCGACATCGTGCAGTTCGCCTCCCACGATCTCGGCGATCCGAGCGAGTGTCATCGGGATCATCGCGTTCCTCCGACCTGTCGCTCGATCGCGTCGCCCAGTACGTCGCGGTCGTCAAATGGGTACTTCACCCCGTGTATCTCCTGACCGATCTCGTGTCCCTTGCCTGCGACCAGAACCACGTCGCCTGCCTGCGCCCAGCCGACGGCGTCGGCGATCGCCTTCGCTCGGTCCGCTACTTCCCACACCTGTCCCCGCTCGGACTCGGGCACCCCGAGGGCGCCCTCGCGGATCGCGGCCCTGATCTTCGCCGGATCCTCGGTACGCGGGTTGTCGTCCGTGATGATCAGCAGGTCGGCTCCCCGCGCGGCCGCGGCGCCCATCAGGGGCCGCTTACCCGCGTCGCGATCGCCCCCGGCACCCACGACGACGGCGACGCGGCCGCGGACCTGCTCGCGCAGCGTCGCGATCACGGCCTCCACCGCGGCGGGCTTGTGCGCGTAGTCGACGACGGCGAGAAAATCCTGCCCCCGGTCGATCCGCTGCACCCGGCCCGGCACGTCGACCCCGGCGATACCGGAGACGGCGTCGCGCGGATCGACGCCCAGCGCGGCGCACAACGCGACGGCGAGCGAAGCGTTCGCGACGTTGTACTGCCCCGGCAGCCGGAGTTCCACGTCGAGCGCCGTGCCCTCGGCGGTGGTGAGCGCGAACGTCTGCGAGCCGGATGCCGACACCGTCGCCGGGCCCGCCGTCCACACCGCGCCGTCGGTCACCGGCGTCGTCGCGACCGTCGTCACGATCGAGTGGGCGCCGCGCGCGACCTCGGCCATCCGCCGGCCCCACACGTCGTCGACGCAGATGACGGCGTACTGCGCGTGCACGGACGAGTCGGCCGCGAAGAGCCGCGCCTTGGCGGCGAAGTAGTCCTCGAAGTCGCGGTGGAAGTCCAGGTGGTCCTGGGAGAGGTTGGTGAACGCGCCCACGTCGAAGCGGACTCCGTCGACGCGGCCGAGGGACAGCGCGTGGCTGGACACCTCCATGACGACGGTGTCGATCCCCTGCTCGAGCATCACGGCGAACAGCGCGTGGAGTTGCGGCGCCTCGGGGGTCGTCAGGGCGCTCGGCACCCGGCGGCCGCTCATCCGGGTCTCGATCGTGCCCACGAGACCCGTCGTCCGGCCTGCCGCGTTGAGGGCGCCTTCGACGAGATACGAGGTGGTGGTCTTCCCCGACGTCCCCGTGATGCCGATGACCTGCATCTTCTCCGAGGGGCGACCGTAGATGGTGGCCGATAGCTCACCGAGCACGCCGCGCGGGTCGTCGTGGACGAGCACCGGAGCATCGGTGCCCAGTGCGGACACCAGCGCGAATCCGGCCTCGTCGGTGAGGATCGCGGTGGCTCCGCGTTCGAGAGCGTCGGCGGCGAACTCCGCGCCGTGCGCGCGGGCCCCTGGAAGGGCTGCGAACAGATCGCCCTCCATGATCCCCTGGGCGCGCAGATCCACCCCGGTGACGATCACGTGCTCGGCGGTTCCGGTGGGTGCCTCGACCCTCGCTCCGGCGAGCGCGGCCAGAGCGCTCACCGTGGTACGGACCGGCTGGGCGGGGCGAAGACCGTCTGTGACCTTCGCCTCCACTGACGCCGACTGCGGGCGGGACGGAACAGGCACCGGGCTCCTCTCGGATGTCGACTCTCACGGACAACGGCGTAGTGCACGGATCGATACAGCGTGCTACCTCGGCAGTTCCCTGCGTTCACGGCAAATGCGCGTGTCCACTGAACGGCCGACGTGTCAGATTACCGCGAGCGCTCCCGGAACCCGATTCGGCCGACCTTCGCTCAATCGGCCTGCAGCACCAGCCTGCGTCCGGGGTCCGGGGACATCGGCACGCTGTCGCGCTGCAACATCCAGGACGCGATGTTGTGGAACAGCGGGGCAGCAGACTGCCCACCGGAGCCGTCCGCACTGCGTGTCGGCGCGTTGAGCATGATTCCGACGACGTACCGCGGATTGTCGGCCGGAGCGATCCCGGCGAACGTGATCCAGTAGTTCGAGTTCGAGTAGCACTTGCACGCGGGATCGACCTGCTGGGCGGTGCCCGTCTTGCCGCTGATCTGGTACCCGTCGACGGCGGCCTGCACCCCGGTGCCGCGCTGGTTGCCCGTGTCGTTCTGGGTGACGGACCGGAACATGTCGCGGACGGTGGCCGCGGTCTGCGGGCTGACGACCGTCACCTCCTCCGGCGCCTCCGTCTCGGTCCGGTTGCCGGACGCGTCGACCGTCGCCTTGACGATGCGCGGCGGGATGCGGACACCGTCGTTGGCGATCGCCTGGTACATGCCGGTCATCTGCAGCAGGGTCATCGACAGGCCCTGTCCGATCGGAAGGTTCGCGAACGTGCCCCCCGACCACTGGTCCCGGCTGGGGACGCTGCCCGCGCTCTCACCGGGAAGCCCGACGTCGGTGCGCTGGCCGAGACCGAACCTGGACAGCATGTCCGCGTAACGGTCCTCCCCCACGCGCTGGGCGAGCATCAGGGTGCCCACGTTCGAGGACTTACCGAACACGCCCGTGGCCGTGTACGGCGCGACCCCGTGGTCCCACGCGTCCTTCACCGACACACCCGACATCTGAATGCTGCCGGGAACCTCGAGAACCTCGTCGGGTGAGGTCAGCCCGTACTCGATCGCGGCCGCCGCGGTGACGATCTTGTTGACGGATCCCGGCTCGAACGGCGTGCTCACCGGCAGGTTGCCCATCTCCACCGTTCGCGGGTTGTTGCCGACCCCGATCGCGGGATTGAACGTGCTGTCGTTCGACATCGCGAGCACCTCACCGGTGTGGGAGTCGAGCACGACCGCCGACGCGTCCTTCGCGCCGGACTTGTCCTTGGCCATCTGAACCTGCTGCTGTACGTAGTACTGCAGGTCGGAGTCGATGGTGAGCTCGACGCTCGATCCGTCCACCGCCGGTTGCTTGTCACGCCAGCTGCCGGGAATCACCGCGCCGTCGGAGCCCCTGTCGTACGTCTGGGAGCCGTCGGTGCCGGCGAGGGTGGAGTCGAGCGAATCCTCGAGGCCGAGCAGTCCGTGACCGTCCCAGCCGGTGGCGCCGACGAGGTTGGCGGCAAGGGACCCGCCCGGGTACTCGCGGATGTCCTGGCGTTCGAGGCCGACCTCCGGGAACTTGTCGCTGATCTGCGCGGCGATGTTCGGGTCGACGCTGCGCGCCAGATAGACGAACGTCTCGTCGCCGTGCAGTTTCTCCTTCAGATCCTTCTCCGGTGCGGCGTCGCCGAGCCGGTCGTGGATCTCCTTCGCGATCGCGTCGAGTCGCGAATCGACGTCGGGGGCGGTATCGCTCTTGGCCTTCGCCTCCTCGAGTTCCTTGCGCACCCGCGTGGGCTGAAACGTCAGCGCCTTCGCTTCCATCGTGAAGGCGATGGGATTGGTGTTGCGGTCGGTGATCGACCCGCGCAGCGCCGGATCCACCTCGGTGGTCGTGCGCTGGTTCGCCGCCTCCGCGGACAGTTGCGGTGCGTCGATGACCTGGATCCACAGAAGCTGCACGGCGGCGAGGCCGAGCGCCAAGAACATCAGTCCGCGCCCGATCCGTTGCCTGAACGGAAATGACGCGCTCCCGGCGCCCGCAGGGCGCCGGGGACGATTTCTCGGTGCGCTTCGACTCACCGGCGACCACCGGAGGGTGGAGCAGTCGTCGGTGCGGCGGCCGAAGGGATCACGGGAACCAATTGTTCACCTTGCGCCTGGATCTCCGTGCCATTGCCGGGCTGCGGCGTGGCGCGCGGAGACTGCGTGGTGCTCCCTCGATTCGGGGCGGTAGCCACGGAGTTGCCACGCTGGGTGTTCGGGGCGGCCGCGTCGAGTGGAGGCACGGGCGCACCCGACGCCGGGGCCGGTTTTCCGACGACCTCGACGCTGCCGTCGGGGTGGACGACGAGCCGAGCCGGGTCGTTCGCGGGGACCATGCCGAGCTTGGCCGCTTCCTCCGCCAGTTTCGGGGCGGAGTTGGCGGTCTCGACGTCACGCTGGAGCGCCGCCTTCTCCTCCGCGAGCGACTGGTTGTGCGCGCGGGCGGCGCTCAGCTGGTACGAGTCCTCCGCGGACCGGGTCGTGAGCAGCAGTGTGACGGCCAGGCCCGTCGCGAGCAGAACGAGGATCGTCGCCACGAACGGAATGCGGGCGGTGAGCGTGCCGGTGCGGTTCTTGCCGGAGACGGCGATCGCGGATCCGTTGTGCACGGCCGCGCGCTGGGTGCGCTTCTTGTACGCCCGCTCAGCCGCGCCCGACCGGTTGTCCGCCCGCGCGGGCCGAATCTCGGTGGAACTCACCTGAACCGTCATGCCGCCGACCTCCTGGCAATTCTTTCTGCAGCGCGCAACCGCACCGGGGCTGATCGTGGGTTCTCTTCGATTTCCTGCTCGGACGCGCGCTCCGCCCCTCGTGTGAGGATCCGGAACTCCGGTCCCATCCCCGGTAATTCGACGGGAAGCCCCTCCGGGCTCTTCGACTTGGACCTGGGGGTGATTTCCTGCTTGACGACCCGGTCTTCCAGGGATTGGTACGACATGAACACGACGCGTCCCCCGACGGTCAACGCGTCGAGTGCAGCCGGTACCGCGGCGCGCAGTGAATCGAGCTCGCCGTTGACCTCCACTCGAAGGGCCTGGAACGTCCGCTTCGCCGGATGTCCCCCGGTACGGCGGGTCGCCGCAGGAATGGTGCGGTACAGCAGTTCGACCAGCGGTGCGCTGGTCGTGAACGGCTCCTTCGCGCGTTGCCGGACCACCTCGGACGCGATCTTGCCCGCGAAGCGCTCCTCGCCGTACGTGCTGAGGATGCGAGCGAGATCTCCGTGGCTGTACGTGTTGAGGACCTCGGCCGCGGTGATGCCGGTGGTCGGGTCCATCCGCATGTCCAGGGGCGCGTCGATCGAATACGCGAACCCGCGATCCGATTCGTCGAGCTGCATCGAGGAGACGCCGAGGTCGAAGAGGATGCCGTGCACCGACTCCCGCGCGGAGAGACCCGCCTGGGTGAGCGCATCCTCGATGCCGTCGTAGCGGGTGTGCACGAACGTGATCCGGTCCGCGAACGGGGCGAGCCGGCCGCCGGCGATCTCCAGTGCGTGCGGATCACGGTCGAGGGCGACGAGCCTCAGCTGGGGGTAGGTCCGCAGGAAGTGCTCGGAATGCCCGCCGAGGCCGAGGGTCGCGTCGATCATCACGGCGCCCCCGCCTTGCGGGTCGTTCGCGGTGAGAGCGGGGCCCAGCAGTTCGTCTGCGCGGTGAAGCAGTACCGGGATGTGACCGAAACCATCGGCGGGCGAGGAATCTTCCCCCTCGTGATCCACCATGATCCCTCCGGCTCCTGCTCTGCGGTGCGGGTGAACAAGCCCGGTGCCGGGGTTCACTGCTCGAACTTCTCGTGTCGGCCAGTTGCCGTGGCGAATGCTTCGAGGTCCCTGCCCGAAATGAAAACCTGGCGCTGGGGAAGTGCGTCAGGGTTCCGTCGGACAGAGGCCTCGCGGCATTCGCCGGGACGTGTTCACGCTCAGACGATTTCGCCGAGCGCGACTCCTGTTGCCTGCGAGTAGTTCTCCTCGTTCGCCTCGACATAGGTCTGCCAGGCTTGCGCATCCCAGATTTCGAGGAAATCGACCGAACCGATCACTACGCAGTCCTTGGAGAGACCCGCGTAACGACGGTGATCTGCCGAGAGGGTGATGCGCCCCTGGGCATCTGCGTGCTGCTCGTCGGTACCTGCCGCCAGTCCGCGAACGAAGGCTCGCGCCTCCGGATCGCTTCTCGACGCGGCCGCGGCCTTGCGTGCGAGAGCGGTGAATTCTTCCCGGGGATACACCGCGAGGCTGTGATCCTGACCCTTGGTGACCATCAACCCTCCCGCCAGCGCATCCCGGAACTTTGCGGGCAACGTGAGCCGCCCCTTGTCGTCGAGCTTCGGCGTGTAGGTACCGAGAAACACTCGACACCTCCCACCGCGTTCGAAATCGAACGCCGTATGCCCGGGCGGTTCACCTTCGCTCCCCGCTGCGCACCACAGTACCCCACTTTCCCCCACCCACAAGGCAGATAACGGCGTGTTGTCCCCCTATTTGCCCAATACTTGCTGGTCAACGCAGATTGGAGTGGGTGGGGGAAGATTCCCGACGTGATCATCGCCACGGGCACCATCGATCGCGCCCCGGCACACAGCGGCGCGGAACACCGGAAAAGCCCAGGTGAGAGCTCACCGGACTGGTGCGTTACCCCTGCCCCACGGCTTGTCGCAGACCCGAGGGGGGAAAGTGGGKAAACGGGGTGGGTGAGGGTGGGGATTCGTGGGCTGGAGCATTCACTGGCCCCACCTGCCGGGCACGACCGGGCCGAATGGGCGCCGGGCGACCGGGTGCCGGCCCCGGAGACAGCAGTGGCGGCGGTGGGGACATTCGCGACGAAAATCCGCCACTCTTGCGCCCGCTTCGGGGCTTACCGCGTTCGGCACGGCCGGTCTCACCCTGCGTGGTCGAGCCACCACGCGAGGACTGTCCGGACTTGCTCTTTCCTCCACCCCACAGGAGGAGGACTCCGGCACCGAACATGACGATGAAGCCGATCAGGCTGATGACGGGGAAACCGCCCGGCTTGATCGGAAGGGCGACGCCGGCGATGAGCAGAACAAGGCCCAGAACGAACAGGGCCACCGCCTGCAATCGACGACGACTCGATGCCGCACGCATGCGACCGCCTCGCACAGTGGAGGCGAACTTGGGATCCTCGGCGTAGAGAGCGCTCTCGATCTGGTCGAGCATGCGCTGCTCGTGCTCGGAGAGTGGCACGGTACCTCCCCCGGCACTGGAGTGTTGGCCACCGCCTCACGGTGCGAGACGGTGGGTAACCGACTTTGGCGGCTACCTAGATTTAATAATACGAGCAGTTCGATCCCCGTACCACCTACTCCACGTACGAGTTCCCCACCAACCTTACGGACTCCCGCACCGAACGACGTTCGGGGCACCGCAATGTCGCGGACGCCTCACCGTTTTCCCGCCGTTTCCGGGCGCCCGCCGCTCAGGAGGCCCGCAAATCGAGACCTGCGCCACGTCCGATGTGCTCTTCGACGGCCTGGAGAAAGCGCCCGACCTCGACGAAGAACTCGTCGGCCTCGAGATCGGTGAGGGTTCGCGACATTCCCGCCTCGATGGCGGCGCGGGTGCCCGAGTGTCCGGCGAAGTAGTCGGCCCAATTCCCGAACTCCGGCGCCGCGCGCGCCATGAGCACCCAGGCGTTACGTGTTCGTGTCCTCTTGCTCCCCGCCGCAGGCCCCTCCGCGGCGGCCAGCACCGCGCCCGCGCCGCGCAACGCGGCCAGGTACGCGCTGTGGAATCGATCCGCCGGGCCACCTGCCCCCACCGATTGGGCGAGGAGCGCGTCGGCGCGATCGAGCAGCACCGAACCGCGCCTCGTGGCCGGGTTGCGTACGTCACCCCGCCGGTGCGAGTTCCCAGAGGTCGGTCCCGTGACCGGGTTCGTCATCACTTCGAACACCTCCAAAACCCCGGTGCAACCACCCCGCCGGGCGTAGTCAGGTCGTAAGTCCGGGGGCCGGCGATGCTCGCTTCCCTCGAGCATCGCCGGATCCCCGCCATCGAACATCTGTTCGACCTATTCAATATAGCTGGACCCACCGACACGTCGTCAAGAGAAAGGTGAGACCGGTCGAACCGAACGCTGACCAGACTCCGCGCGTGGTCGAACTCTCGGCCGCCCAGTTCCGCGACCGCCTGCACGAGGCGCTGTCGATCTACGTCGCCGCCATGGGCTATCCCCACGGCACCGAATACCACCGGGCGCCGATGTGGAACGAGCACCTCCAGCGGTCGGGGTGGCGCGGCGTCGGCGCACTCGTCCCGGCCGGTGACGGATCCACCGATGACGCGGCCGCCCGCCTCGTCGCCATCGCCTACGGCTACCGCGGGGCCCCCGAGCAGTGGTGGCACCAGCAGGTCCGTTCCGGTCTGCGCCACACCGGGTGGACCCGCGACCAGATCGACGTGATCCTCGGCAACTACTTCGAACTCACCGAACTCCACGTCCACCCGGACGCCCAGGGACACCGGCTCGGCGAGACCCTGCTCCTGCGCCTCCTCGAACGCAGACCCGAACGCGGAGTGCTGCTCTCCACCCCGGAAGTGGCGGACGAGGACAACCGCGCGTGGCGGCTGTACCGCCGCCTCGGCTTCCGGGATGTCCTGCGCCACTTCCGATTCGCCGGGGACAACCGGCCGTTCGCGGTGCTGGGACGCGGGCTTCCCCTGTGATCGACGCGGTGGTCGTCGGGTCGGGACACAACGCGCTGGTGTCGGCGTGCTACCTCGCGCGGTCCGGGTGGTCGGTCGAGGTGATCGAACGCGACACCGTGCTCGGCGGAGCGGTGTCCACGGTGGAACGCTTCCCCGGATACAAGGTCGACCGTGGGTCGTCCGCGCACATCATGGTCCGGCACACGGGAATCGTCGAGGAACTCGACCTCGGCGCGCACGGCCTGCGGTACCTCGACTGCGATCCGTGGGCGTTCGCCCCCGCCCCCGCGGGGACGGACCGGCCCGGGATCGTGTTCCGCCGCAGCCTCGAGGGGACGTGCCGGTCCATCGAGGAGTCCTGTGGGGCCGCGGACGCCGACGCGTACCGCCGGTTCGTGGACGTGTGGGGTCCGCGCAGCGCCCGCGTCATGCGCGCGTTCTCGAATCCGCCGACCGCGCCCGCGCTGCTCTCGTCGTTCTGGGGGCTCGACACGGGCGGCGGCGGCAGCGACCTCTCCCGGCAGTTCCTCGGTTCCGGCGACGCACTGCTCGACGAGTATTTCGACGACGAACGACTCAAGGCGGCACTCGCATGGTTCGGCGCCCAGTCCGGTCCGCCGATGTCGGAGCCGGGGACGGCGCCGATGGTCGGGTTCGCGGCCTTGATGCACACCGTTCCGCCCGGCCGGGCCGTCGGCGGCAGCGGAGCCCTGACCGCGGCGCTCGCCTCTCGGCTGCGGTCGGACGCCGGGACGGTCACGCTCGGCGAGTCGGTGGTCTCGCTGAGCCGCGACGGCGGCACCTGGACGACCCGGACGTCGTCGGGCCGCGAGATCCGCTCCCGCGCGGTGGTCGCGGGCTGCCACGTGCTGACCACCCTCGGCCTGCTCGAACGCGGCGGGTACGACGCGCAGACGCTCGCCCGGTGGCGTCGCCGGATCCGCGTCGGCCCGGGGATCGGGATGGTGGTGCGGCTGGCGACCGACGCGCTCCCCGCCTATCCGAGTGCGCCCGACGACACCGTCACCCACGGGCTCCAGCTGCTGGTCTCGGATCGCGCCCAGCTGCGGCTCGCGCACGGGGCGGCGCTCGCCGGGGAGCTCCCGCCGCGGCCCGCGGTGCTGGGGATGAGCTTCAGCGGGCTCGATCCCACCATCGCGCCCGAGGGCAGGCACCAGGTGACCCTGTGGTCGCAGTGGCAGCCGTACCGGCTGACCGGCGGCAGGCGGTGGACGGACCTCGCCGCGCCGGAGGCCGATCGGATCGTGGCGGAGATGGACGCGCTGGCACCCGGTTTCGGCGAGTCCGTCCTCGACCGGCACGTGCAGTCTCCGCAGGACCTCGAAGACGAGATGGGTTTGCTCGGCGGCAACGTCATGCACGTGGAGATGTCACTGGACCAGATGATGATGTGGCGTCCCCTTCCCGAGTTGTCGGGGCACCGGGTTCCGGGAGCGGACCGCCTGTACCTGACGGGGGCCTCGACCCATCCGGGTGGCGGGGTGTCCGGCGCGAGCGGCCGCAGCGCCGCCCGGATCGCGCTCCGCGACGACCGAAAGGGTCTGGCCCGCGTGTGGCGCCGGCGATGACCGCCCGCGTTCCCGCCGTTCTCGCGGGGGCGGCGATCGCGGCGCAGATCCTCTACCCGCTGGTGCACGGCGGGGTCCGCGACGTCGTCACCGTGTTCGTCGTCGTCCTGCTCGCCGCCGCCTCGATCACCCATGCGGCCGTGACCCGGGGCGGACGCTGGGCGGTGGGACTCGTGGTCGTGACGGCCGGGCTGGGTCTGGTCTCCGAGGTCGCCGGGACGGCGACCGGCTTTCCCTACGGCTGCTACGACTACAGCGTCGACCGGCTCGGTCCCGCGCTCGCCGGGGTGCCCCTGGTGGTGCCGTTCGCCTGGACCGCCGGCTTCTACCCGGTGTGGTGTGTGGCGTCGGCGCTCGCCCGCGGCCCGCACCGGCGGGCCGTCCGGGTCGCGCTGACGACCGTCGGCGTCGTCGGCTGGGACCTGTATCTGGACCCGCAGATGGTCGCGGACGGCCAGTGGCGCTGGTGCGTTACCGACGCCGGCCTGCCCGGGGTCGAGCACATTCCGCTGACGAACTACGCGGGGTGGTTCGTCGTCGCGACGGTGATGGCGGTCGCGGTCGACCGGATCGACCGCCGCTTCGGCACGGGAACCCGGCACCGCGACGGCGTCCCGATCGGGTTGTTCCTGTGGACGTGGCTGGGTTCGGCGCTGGCCCACTCCGTCTTCCTGGACGCCCCCGAGTTGCGGTATTCGGCGGTCTACGGGTGGTGCGCGATGGGAATCCTGGGAGTTCCCCTGCTGGTCTCGCTGCTGCGGCCGGGCGTCCGGCGCCCCGGGGCCCGCGACACGCACCCTCACGCCTGACACCGAACCGGTCCCCTGGCACGATACGACTGTGCAGCTGCCTTCGGTTCCGACCTCGACCCGCTCGCGGAGGGCCGCGTCCCTCGCCGTCCTCGGACTTCTCCTCGTACCGTTCCTCGCGGGATGCCTGCGGGTTCAGGTGTCGATGGGCGTGTCCGCCGACGACCGGGTCTCCGGCCAGATCGTGGCCGCCGCCGTGCCGGCGAACGATCAGGACAAGGGCCCCCAGCTCACTCCCCCCGGCTCGCTGTCGGACAAGGTGCGTGTCCAGGAGTACAAGAAGGACGGCTACGTGGGCAGCCAGGCGTTCTTCAGCGACCTCACGTTCGGCGACGTGCAGCAGCTCGGCACCATGTCGGAGCAGGCCACGGGAAGTTTCCAGATCTCGCTCCAGCGGACCGGCGACCTCGTGACCCTCGACGGGAAGGCCGATCTCAGTTCGGTCCCCGCTCAGGGCACCGACGTGCAGTTCACGATCGCGTTCCCGGCCCGCGTCGCCACCACCAACGGCACCCGTGAGGGCGATTCGATCGTGTCGTGGAAGTTGCCCGCCGGCGACACGTCGACGATCCGGGCCGAGGTGCGCTATTCGGATCCCAGCACCCGCAGTTTCGCCGGCTGGGCGGGCATCATGGCCGGTGTGACGCTGGGTGTCGCCGTCATCGTCGGTGCGCTGGCGTGGATGGCCCGCAACAAGGAACCGGTGCTCGGCAGCCGTCGCGGACGGGACCACTCGGAGGTGTGACCGCTGCGCCGATCGAGCGGGTGGTCCGGTTCGGCTCCCTGGTCTCGGTGTTCGGTCTCGCCGTCGCCGCCGCCAACCTGCGCTTCGCACCGCGCCTGCCTACTCCGGCCCGCCCGGTCACCGAACCCGTCACGGTCTGCGTCCCGGCCCGGGACGAGCGCGACCGGTTGCCGGGCCTGATCCGCGACCTGCGGGAACAGCGCGGGGTCGACGATCTCCGGGTGTTCGTCTACGACGACGCCTCCACGGACGGGACGGCCGGGGCCGCGGAGGCGGCGGCCGGCGGCGACCCCCGGTTCTCGGTGGTGCGGGGAACCGCGGAACCGCCGCCGGGGTGGGTGGGTAAAYCCGCGGCCTGCCACCGGGTGAGCGAGCACGCCTTCGCGCAGGGCCGGGCAGGCACCGGGATCCTCGTGTTCCTCGACGCCGATGTGCGGTTGCGCCCGGACGCGCTGACCGCCGCCTGCGCCGCCCTGCGCGCGTCCGACACGGCCCTGGTCTGCGCGTGGCCGTTCCAGCAGGCGGGGTCGGCAGGCGAGGCCCTGGTGCAGCCGCTGCTCGGCTGGTCGTGGGCGGCGACGCTGCCCGTCCGACTCGCCAACCGCTCGCGGCGCCCGTCCACCGCCGTCGCCTGCGGGCAGTTCATGGTCTTCGACGCCGCCGCGTACCGCGACGTCGGGGGTCACCGGGCCGTCGCCGACAGCGTGACCGAGGATCTCGACATCGCACGCCTGCTTCGCCGGTGCGGGCGGGCGACCACGCTGGTCGTGGCCGGCCGGTCGGCGTCGTGCCGGATGTACGAGGACGCCGGAGCGCTGCGCCGCGGCTACGACCGCTGGCTGTGGACGGCCTTCGGCTCCCGCCTCGGCGCCGCCGCGGTCCTCGGTGTCGCGACCGTGGCGTACCTGGTGCCGCCGGTCGCGCTCGCGGCGGGACGCGGACGCGTCCGCCGGTGGGGCGCGGTGGGGTATCTCGCGGCCACGACGTCCCGGCTGTGTGCCCGGGCACTCGAACGCGGCGGCCGCCTCACCACCGCGGACATGGCCGGCGCGCTCGCACACCCGCTGTCCGTCGCCGCGGTGACGGCGCTGACCGTGTCGTCACACCGCAGTCATCGGCGTGGGCGCACCCGGTGGAAGGGCCGGACGCTCAGCTGACCGGCGCCGGGGTGACCGGGGCCGGATCCGCCACACCCGAACCGACCTTGTCGCCGAGCCGGGCGAGCACCTCGCTGGTGGCGCGCGCGAAGTTGAGGGTGATGAAGTGCAGGCCGGGCGCACCCTCCGCGATGAGACGTTCACTCATCTCGGTGGCGAGGTCGATGCCGATCTCGCGCACAGCGGCGCGGTTCTCCTCCGGACCGTCGCCCGCGGCCGTGGCCAGCCGCTTCTCGAGGTGCGCCGGTAGACGCGACCCCGACAGTTCGAGCATGCGGCGGACCGACCCCAGCGACGTGATCGGCATGATCTCGGGGATGATCGGCTTCGCGCCCTGCTCGGGGTCGTACGCCGTCACCCGGTCGCGCAGACGCAGGTAGTCGTCGACGTCGAAGAACATCTGAGTGATCGAGTACTCGGCGCCCGCCCGCAGCTTCGACACCAGGTACCGGGTGTCGTGCGCGAGATCGGGCGCTCGGTAGTGGCCTTCCGGGAACGACGCCACACCGACGTGGAAGTCACCGAGGTCGCGGACGAGCCGGACGAGTTCCTCGGCGTACTCGACGCCCTGGGGGTGCTTCTCCCATTCGCCCAGCGGGTCACCGGGCGGATCGCCGCGCAGGACCAGGATGTTGCTGATTCCGCGGTCGGCGTAGGCGCCGACCATCGACCGCAGCTCGTCGACGCTGTGGGACACGGCGGTGAGGTGCGCGACCGGCAGGAGTGTGGTCTCCTCGGCGAGCTGTCCGGTGACGCGGACCGTGCGGTCGCGCGTCGACCCGCCGGCACCGTAGGTCATGGAGACGAAGGCCGGACCCATCCGCTCGAACTCGCGGACGGCGCGCCACAGACGGGCCTCGGCGGCCTCGTCCCGCGGCGGCGAGAACTCGACGGAAAAGGGCACCCGACCGTCGCCGGACGACCGGATCCGGTCGACGATGGACGGGGTGCGGGTCACCCAGCCTTCGCTGGCCCGCCCCCTGACGGAATCGAATGTCACCCGTCCAGCATAGGTAGTGTCCGGCGCAATGCACCCACTGCGTCTCCGCAGGCACCCGGGATCCGGGCAACCGGCCGCCCGGACGAGCGCCCACTATGGTGGTGTCGACGCCTGCCGCCGGTCTCGGCGCGCACGCGAAATTTCGATCCTGGAGGCAACACTGTCCGTTGGAACGCGCCCCTCCGCCCTCGCGGCCGAGGTCGAAAATGCGCTGCGCGACTTCTTCACCAGCCGGCAGGACCTGGTCGACGCCGTGGGCGGCGGCTACCGCGAGGCCGTGACGACGCTCGAGGACTTCGTTCTGCGCGGAGGCAAGCGGGTCCGTCCTGCCTTTGCGTGGACCGGCTGGCTCGGGGCGGGCGGCGACGCCCGGGGCCCCGAGGCCGGGCCCGTGCTCCGCGCCTGCTCCGCGCTGGAACTGGTGCAGGCCTGCGCCCTCGTCCACGACGACATCATCGACGCCTCCACGACGCGCCGCGGGTTCCCCACCGTCCACGTCGAGTTCGCGGAACAGCACCGCGCCGGGGGGTGGAGCGGTGATTCCGCTCACTTCGGCGAGGGCGTCGCGATCCTCCTCGGCGATCTGGCCCTGGCCTGGGCCGACGACATGATCCGCGAATCGGGCATCACCCCGGACGCGTCGGCCCGCATCTCCCCCGTGTGGTCGGCGATGCGCACCGAGGTGCTCGGCGGGCAGTTCCTCGACATCAGCAACGAGGCCCGGGCGGACGAGTCGATCGATGCCGCCATGAAGGTCAACCGGTACAAGACCGCGGCGTACACCATCGAGCGGCCGCTCCATCTCGGCGCGGCACTCGCCGGCGCCGACGACACCCTGGTCTCGGCGTACCGCCGATTCGGCACCGACATCGGTATCGCCTTCCAGCTCCGCGACGACCTGCTGGGCGTGTTCGGGGATCCGGCCGTGACCGGCAAGCCGTCGGGCGACGACCTGCGGGCCGGCAAGCGCACCGTCCTGTTCGCGATGTCGCTGCAGCGCGCCGATGCGGGCGACCCCGCGGCGGCCACCCTGCTCCGCGAGGGCATCGGCACCGATCTGTCCGATTCGGACGTCGACACCCTCCGGAACACGATCACCTCGCTCGGCGCGGTCGCGGACGTGGAGAAGCAGATCGAGGATCTCGTCGCGAACGCGTTGTCCACGCTGGAGACGAGCACCGCCACCGCCGCGGCGAGGCAGCAGCTCACCGAGATGGCCGTCGCCGCGACGCGCCGCGACTACTGAGGCCCGCGGTGGCTCGCGCGCTCCGGACGGTTCCCGGCCGCACCGATCACGTCGTGGTCGTCGGCGCGGGTCTCGCCGGTCTCTCCGCCGCCCTGCACCTCACCGGATCGGGCCGCCGCGTCACCGTCCTCGAACGGGAGTCGTCACCGGGCGGCCGGGTCGGCACCTACCGCGGTCCCGGTTACGACATCGACAACGGTGCGACCGTCCTCACGATGCCCGAACTAGTCGGTGAAGCCCTCGCCGCCGTCGGCGCGAATTTCACGTCGACCCGCCCGCCGCTGGTCCTCGAACGGCTGGCCCCGGCGTATCACGCGCGCTTCGCGGACGGTTCCTCGCTCGACGTCCACTCCGATCCCGACGCGATGGCCGCCGAGGTCGGCCGGGTGTGCGGGCCGGACGAATCGGCCCGGTACCTGCGGCTGCGGCGCTGGCTCGGCCGGATCTTCGACGCCGAGTACCACCGCTTCATGGACGCGAACTTCGACTCGCCGCTGGATCTCGTCTCGTCCCGTGAGGCCGCGAAGGATCTGCTGAGGCTCACCGCGCTGGGCGGATTCGGCCGGCTCGGCGCCCGGGTCGACCGGACCGTCACGGATCCGCGACTGCGCCGGATCTTCACGTTCCAGGCGCTGTACGCCGGCGTCGCCCCCGCCGACGCCCTCGCGGTGTACGGCGCGATCGCCCACATGGACACCTCGCTCGGCGTCTACTTCCCCCGGGGCGGGATGCGTTCGATCGCGCTCGCCCTCGCCGACGCCCTCACCACCGCGGGTGGGGAGATCCGGTTCGGCACCGAGGTCGCGGCACTCGAGCGAACCGGTGATCGCGTCGGCGCCGTCGTCACGTCTACGGGTGACCGCATCGACTGCGACGCGCTGGTGCTCACCGCCGACACGGCCGTCGTCGACGCGCTGCTGCGCCCGGTGACCCGCCGGACCCCCCGCCGGGTGCGGGTGTCGCCGTCCGCCGTGGTCCTGCACGGGACCGTCCCCACCGCGGTCGCATCAGGGTGGGCCGCCCAGCGGCACCACACCATCGACTTCGGTCACGCGTGGAAGCGGACGTTCGCGGAGATCACCGCACGCCGGGGACGCGGACGGCTGATGACCGACCCGTCGCTGCTGATCACCCGGCCCGCCGTGTCGGACCCGGGCCTCGCCGTGGACCGCGCGGGCACCGCCTCGGAACCGCTGTCGGTGCTGGCTCCCTGCCCCAACCTGCACAGCGCACCACTGGAGTGGTCCTCGCTGACCGGCCCGTACGTGACCGAACTGCTGCGCGAACTCGAGAAGCGCGGCTACAGCGGGATCGCGGAGCATTTCACCATCGACCACGTCGACACTCCGCTGACCTGGCTCGGGAAGGGCATGGCGGCGGGCAGCCCCTTCGCGGCGGCGCACGTGTTCCGGCAGACGGGACCGTTCCGGCGCCCCAACCTGGTCGGGGGCCTCGACAACGTCGTCCTCGCCGGTTCCGGGACCGTGCCCGGTGTCGGGGTTCCGACCGTCCTGCTGTCGGGGAAACTCGCGGCCGCACGCATCACCGGGCCCGTCACGGCACGAAGTGCGCAATTGCACTCGAAAGCACGAAGTGCGGGAGGATAGGGCGAGGCGTGGCGAGAACTGGTGCCGGCAGCAATTAAACTGGTTCCTCGACCATGCGATGCGCGCGACGACGAGCGCACCGACCGCAACCGAACTCACCTCGGGGGAGGAATCTGCACTCATGACGTCCTCTGCCCGGCAGGCGACCGTCGCCGCTGCGACGACCACGCCGCAGCGGTCGTGGCCCCAGTCCACGGCCGACTTCCTCCGCAGCCCGGAGGGGCATGCCGCGCTCCTCGGTTTCGTGGGCGCCGTGATGATCACGTTCGGTGGTTTCGGTGCGGGCAGCGTCCGCCGCGAGGACCCGTTGCTCGAGGCGATGCACCTGTCGTGGCTCCGGTTCGGTCACGGTCAGATCCTGTCGACCGTCATCGTCTGGATCGGTGTCGTCGCGATGATCACGGCGTGGGTGCGGCTGGGCCGCGCCACGCTCGGCGGCGACGTCACGCTCCGGCAGTTACGGATGGTCGTTCCGGTGTGGACGGCGCCGCTGCTGCTGGCCGTGCCGATGTTCAGCCGGGACGCGTACTCCTACCTGGCGCAGGGCGCGCTGCTGCGTGACGGGTTCGACCCCTACGCCGTCGGTCCGGTGGTCAACCCCGGGATCCTCCTCGACAACGTCAGCAACGTGTGGACCACCACCACCGCGCCGTACGGTCCGCTGTTCCTGCTGCTCAGTCAGGGCATCACCGCGATCACCGGCGACAACGTGATCGCCGGGACGATGCTGCTGCGCGTGACGATGCTGCCCGGGCTCGCGCTGATGGTCTGGGGCGTTCCGCACCTCGCGCGGCACCTCGGCGGTAATCCGGCCATCGCGCTGTGGCTCGCCGTGCTCAATCCGCTGGTCCTCGTCCATCTCATCGGCGGTGTCCACAACGAACTGCTGATGGTCGGCCTGATGATCGCCGGCATCGCGCTCGTCCTCGAGCGCCGCCATCTGGCCGGCATCGCGCTCGTCGCGGTGGCGGTCGCGATCAAGGCGACCGCAGGCGCCGCGCTGCCCTTCATGGTGTGGATCTGGATGCTCCACGAGAAGGAGAAGGCCGAGGCGGAAGGGCGCACACCCGCGTCGCCGCTCGCGTCGTTCGCGAAGACCGCCGGCGCGGGATTCGCCGTGTTCGCGGTCGTCTTCGCCGCCGCATCGGCCGTCGCCGGTGTCGGGCTCGGCTGGATGACGGCGCTGTCCGGTTCGAACAAGATCATCAACTGGTTGTCGCTGCCGACGATCCTCGCCCACTTCGTGACGGTCGGAACGTCGTGGTTCGCGGACCTGCGG
>NZ_JBFUHV010000108.1:0-29853 GCF_056402215.1 Rhodococcus sp. P4_B6
GTCTCGGGTGATCTCGGATGCGGGGTGGTCGGAGTTCCGGTCGATGCTCGAGTACAAGGCCGACTGGTACGGGCGGCGGGTGGTGGCGGTCGATCGGTTCTGTCCGTCGTCGAAGACCTGCTCGGTGTGCGGGGAGATCGCCGGGGCGATGCCGCTGAATGTGCGGGAGTGGGCGTGCCGATGCGGCGCCGTCCACGATCGGGATGTGAATGCGGCGAGGAACATTTTGGCCGTCGGACTGACGGTGGCAGCCTGCGGAGACGGTGTGAGACCACCCCGCACCTAACGTGCGGGACGGCAGCTGTCGGTGAAACAGGAACCGCGGGACGTGAGTCTCGCGGGGAATCTCGGTCGTTCAGGCCGAGAGGACGTCAATCCGCCGACCACCGAACATTTGGTGCCGCGACTCAAAGGCGGGCCCAGCATCGTGGCCAATGAGGCCGCCGCGTGCCGGCGGTGCAACGTGGACCGCGGCCACATCGGTCCGGTCGACTGGCTCGCGCAGTGCCGGCGTCGCCATGGATGGGCTCCACAGGCGACCCTGCTCGCGACGCTCCTGAACGCGCTGGACATCGAACTCGAGAACGTGGGTGGTCATCGCCGTGCCAGGCGGTACCTGTCCAGCCAACTACGACGCTGCCGGAGCAGTGACTGATGCGAGCCACGGCGCCGGACTGTCGTGATCGGAGTAGACACGCAGCGGGGAGTGAATTGGTCCGCCCCTGCGTGACTCGACCAGGTGTGGTCGGTCGATCCGTTATCGTCGACGGATGATCGATGACGCGACTCCGTCCGGTCCAACCCGCGCTCCGACGAGCACTCGGCGGGCGGTGCTCAACACGATGAAGGGTTCGGCAGGAAACCTCGTCGAGTGGTACGACGTGTACATCTACACGGTCTTCGCAACGTATTTCGAGGCACAGTTCTTCGACGAGAACGACTCCAACTCCACGGTGTACATCTATGCGATCTTCGCGGTCACCTTCGTCATGCGACCGGTGGGGTCTTGGTTCTTCGGCCGGTTCGCTGACCGTCGTGGCCGCAAGGCGGCTCTGATGCTCAGCATCACCATCATGTCGTCGTGCTCCTTCTTGGTGGCAGTCATGCCGACACGCGACACCATCGGGTATTGGGCGGCGGTCATCCTGGTCGTCGCCCGGCTCGTGCAGGGATTTGCCACGGGTGGCGAGTACGGCACCTCGGCGACGTACATGTCCGAAGCGGCAACCGCGAATCGGCGTGGCTTCTTGTCGTCCTTCCAGTACGTGACCCTCGTGGGCGGTCACGTCCTCGCGCAGTTCACGCTCCTGATCGCGCTCAGCGTTCTCGATGTCGAGGCGTTGCACGATTGGGGATGGCGGATCGGCTTCTTCATCGGCGGCGTCGCCGCCCTGGTGGTGCTGTGGATTCGGCGTTCGATGGACGAGTCGCTCAGCGAGTCGCATCTGAAGGCCATCCGTGCGGGTGAGGACCGGACAGCGGGTTCCTTGACGGCATTGTTCACCGAACACTGGCGTCCGCTGCTGCTGGTGTTCCTCATTACCGCGGGCGGCACGGTCGCGTTCTACACCTACAGTGTCAACGCGCCGGCGATTGTGAAGTCCACCTTCGGGGACGACCGGGCGCTGACGGCAACGTGGATCAACCTGCTGGGGCTGATCTTGCTGTTGCTGCTGCAGCCGGTCGGCGGCATCGTCAGCGACCACGTCGGGCGCAAGCCGCTGCTGATCTTCTTCGGTGTGGGTGGGGTCCTCTACACCTACGTCCTGCTCACCTACCTTCCGAAGACCACCTCGCCGCTGGTGGCGTTCACGCTGGTCGCGGTCGGCTACATCATCCTCACCGGGTACACCTCGATCAACGCGATCGTGAAGGCGGAGCTGTTCCCCGCCGACATCCGTGCCCTGGGTGTGGGACTGGGCTATGCGCTCGCGAACTCCGTCTTCGGCGGTACGGCGCCGCTCCTGTACCAGGCATCGAAGTCGGCCGGCCAGGTCGGCTGGTTCATTGTCTACGTGACGGTCGTGATCGGGGTCAGCTTGCTGGTCTACATCTTCGGGCTGAAGAACAAGGCGGTCACCGTGCTCGATCGCGAACAGGGGAGCGCGTGGGCCGTGCCCGCGCCTTCGGGTCCACGCTGATCCCCGCGGTTCGGGTGTGCGGGGGATGGGTGCCTGCTGTCTCGATCCGGCGACGAGCCAGGATTCGCGCGGCACGATCGGTGTCGATGTCCTCGCTCTCGGCGATCGAGTAGACCTCGGCAAGTGTGTCTCCGATGCGTCGGGTGCGTGCTCCGACTGTCTCCTCGCTCCAGCCGAGGACTTCGCGGCCGACCAAGTGAAATGCGCCGCCTGCGTTTGTGACGAAGTCGGGCGCGTATGTGACACCGCGCTGGTGGAGGATGTCGCCCGCCTCGTCGTCGGCAAGGATATTGTTCGCGGCGCCGACCACTGCGGAGGCGGGCAGTTCACCGGCGACCGCGCTGTCGATTACCCCGCCCATCGCGCACGGCGCGAAGATGTCGCAGGGCGTGGACCGGACGTTATCGATCTCGACAACATCGTGACCGGCTTGCCGAGCCCAGGCCAACCGCTCGGAGTCGGTATCCGAGACGAGGAGGCGCGCCCCGGCCTGCGACGCGAGGACGGCCAGTCCGCTGCCGACCGCGCCGAGGCCCTGAACGAGCACGGTGAGACCGTCGAGCGTCCCGAGTCCTCGGTGCAGGGCAGTCGCCTTCATCGCCTCGAAGACGCCCAACGACGTGTTTGATGCACTGGAACCGGCACCGCCACGCGCGGTGGAGCGGCCGAAGACGAACTCGGTGGTGTCGTTGAGAAGGTCCATGTCCGAGGAGTTGGTATTGACGTCGGGCCCTGTCCAGTAGTTGCCCCCGAGTTTGTCGATGTTCTCGGCGTGCAGAACAAGGATGCGTTTCCATGTGCCCTGGTCGATCTCATTGCGCGGAGCCGGGAGCGCAATGACCGACTTGCCACCGCCCATCGGCAGGTTGCTGACGGCCATCTTCAACGTCATTGCACCCGCGAGTCGGCCGGCATCGTCGAGCGCCTCACCGAAGGAGGCGTACTGTGCCGCGCGGGTGCCACCGGCGGCAGGTCCGAGTCGGGTCGAGTCCAAGCGGATGATGAAGGACGTCCCGGTTTCCCTGTCATGCCGCGTCACCGTCAGTTCGCCGTCCCAGCACAATGTCTTGTCGAGTCTCATACGGTCATGCCTTTCGAAGATGTTGCTTCGCCCGAAGCGCACAGTCACGATGCTCGACGTCCGGGCCGAAAGCTTCTTGTGAATCAGTGAGGAATCGCCAGATGCTGTTCTGCGAAATCCGCTGCGGTCCAGGCCATTGCGATGGCTCCGTCGAGAATGGCTCTGTCGGCTGCCGGACCGACGCAGGCGGCGGCGAATTCAGGTTGGTGGTTGACCGCGGGGTCACAGTCCAGGCCGAGCATGGGATGAATGGTGGGCACGGCGTGAGAGACGTTACCCATGTCGGTCGCGGCACCCGACATTCCGTCCGGTAGGTCAGGAAAGCTGCGACCGAGGGCTTCTGCATTCGCGCGGTACAGGGCAAGCAGAGTGGCGTCCGGACGCAAATCCGCGTAGTCGGGTCCGCTGGGCGTGATCGACATTGCACATCCGGTGGCCAGTGCCCCGGCCTCGAAGCAGCGTTTCACGCGCGCAGTGAGTGTGGCGAGTGCCTCCGCGGTATCGGAACGGACGATCCAGCGTCCGGCCGCACTGTCCGGGATCACGTTGACGGCGGTGCCGGCATCGGTGACGATGCCTTGAATTCGGTCGGTTCCCCGAGTTTGTTGTCGCAGTTGGCCTATCGCTACCTGCGCGATGAGAATTGCGTCGGCGGCATTGACCCCCAAATCGGGATAGGCCCCGGCATGGGCGGGCTTGCCTGTGTACGTTACTTCGAACTGGGAAACAGCCGTGCCGGGCATCGCCGCCATCTCGACGGCGGCGGGGTGGACCATCATCGCCGCGTGGAGCCCGTCGAAGGCTCCGCGTTCGAGCAGGAGGATCTTTCCGCCGCCGCCCTCTTCGGCAGGGGTGCCGAGGAGTGTGACGGTCAACCCCAAGTCGTCGACGAAGTCGGCCAGGCCCAGGGCGGCACCGACGCCGGCTGCGGCGATGATGTTGTGGCCGCACGCGTGCCCGATCTCGGGGAGAGCGTCGTACTCGGCGCAGATTCCGACATGCACCGGACCCGATCCGATGGTGGCGCGCACCGCCGTGGGCAGGTCGTAGCAGCCGCGCTGCACCTCGAATCCCCCGCTGCGGAGTTCGTCGGCGACCCACTCGCTGGCTCGGTATTCTTCGAATCCCAGTTCAGGGTTCGCGTGGATGCGGTGAGACAACCTCAGGAGTGTCCGTTCGCACCGTCGGATCCTGTTCTCGACAGCAGCCTTCGCTCCGACGGCAGCCGGGGTCATGAGCGCGTGGACGCAGGTGCGGGGGCAGTGTGAATCGATGCGGGCCGGGTTGCGGCGTCGTACGCGGCTCGGGCGCCCGTTGCACCCATGCCGCTGTCGCCTGCGGGCTCGTAGAGCCTCTCCGGGCCACCGCCCTGCCACTGGTTGATCCACGTCACCCCGGCAGGGATGCCGGCGGCTGCGGCGGCGTGGTCGGGGTTGTGCGTGTAGACGGTGGCCCCGAGCGCAAAGCGTGACGAGCCGGCGCGCTCGAGCGCCTCCCCGAACGAGGAGACGACAACGATCGGGGCGAGCGGGCCGAACGTTTCCTCGGTCATCACCAGCATGGAGTCGTCGACGTCGGTGAGCACTGTTGCTGGGTAGAAGAACCCCTTCCGCTTCGGGATCACGCCGCCGATGCGGACACGAGCGCCACGCTCGACGGCATCGGTGACGTGCCCGTGGACGATGTCGCGTTGGCGTGCATCGACCAACGGCCCCAGCACGGTTTCGGCGTCGTGGCCGTCACCGAGGGTGTAGGTGGATGCAATGTCGACCAGGGCGTCGACGAACGCCTCGGCGATGTCCTGGTGGACGTAGATGCGTTCCATGGACGTGCAGATCTGTCCGGTGTTGACGAACGCACCGAAGGCGATCGCGGCGGCGGTTGCGACAGGATCGACCCCGGAGTCGACGATGACCGGGTCCTTGCCGCCGAGTTCCAGGATCGACCGGCACAATCGCCCACCGGTTCCAGCGCCGATCCGGCGGCCGGCCTCGACGGAACCCGTGAAGTGCACCAGCCGGATCTGCCCATGCTCGACGAGCGGTGCCCCGGCTCGGGCGTCACCGAGGACGAGGTTGACCACGCCTGGAGGCAGCGTCGAGAGCTCGAACAGCCGGGCGGTGGACAGTGGTGAGCGTTCGGACGGCTTGACCACGACGGTGTTGCCTGAGGCGAGGAGCGGCCCGAGCGCCCCCAGCACCATCGGCACGGGGAAGTTCCACGGGGTGATGACGGCGGTGGCGCCGAGCGGGTGACGCAGGATCGTCGTTCCGCCGCCGTCCGCGCAGGGGAGGGTTTCGACGAAGGGATAGGTCAGAGCCTCGTGAACCGCGGTCCGAAACCCCTGGACACCACCTTCGATGAAGGTTCTGCCGAGGGCGACCGGCTTTCCCATTTCCTGACATTCGAGCTCCGCGAGTTCCTCGGCGTGTTCGGCGATCTCCGCGGCCCACCGTGTCAGGTATTCCACCCGTTCGGCGACCGGCAACTCCGCCCACCCGGGCTGCGCCTCGACTGCCGCCTCGACGGCGCGGTCGACGTCGTCGGCCGATCCTCCGGGGTAGTGTGCGATCACCTCTTCGGTGGCGGGGTTCACCACATCATGCAGCGACACGCTGTGGGAGTCCACCCATTTTCCACCGATCAAGTTCTGCAAGGTCTTCATGTGAAAGGTACTGCCTTCCCTGTGATTACGAGTTAGCGGATGCGGTCGGCCATGAGCTCGCCGACCATGATCGCTGTCAGGTTGGTGTTGGCCCGCGGGACGGACGGAAATATCGATGCGTCGACCACCCGCAGCCCGTCGGTTCCGAGGACCCGACAGGACGGATCGACCACGGTGTCCGCGCTTCCGGTTGCACCCATTCGGCACGTACTGGTGGCGTGCTGGACATCGCTCACGGTCGCGAGCAAGTAGTCGTCGAGCTCGCTGTCACTGTCGAGCACCGAGAACAGGGCCCTGTTCTCGGTAACGAGCGGCCCATGCGTGATGGCGGCGACCGCCGGGTCGCGGGCGAGTTCGACCAGGTTGCGAATCCCGTCGCGCAAACGGGACAGGTCCCGCTCGTCGGAGAGCATCCGGGTGTGAACCTGGGGTTGATACGCCGGGTCGGCCGAGGTCAGCGTCAACACACCGCGGGAGTACGCCTGGTTCACCCAGACACCGAACGCACCTGCCAGCGCACGCATGTCAGGGTTGGCCATGGCGACGACATTCTGATTCTGCGACACGAACATCATGTCGCCGGTGGGGGCGCCGGGCTCGCTCGTGTAGCGGACGCAGACGTTGGTGTGCCGGTCGTCCGGGCTTTGGATCCCTGCCTCGTCGATCAGGGGGATCGACACCACCGCCATCGGATGGTCTTGCAGACCTCGACCGACCGGAAGATCGTGGCGCACCTCGATCCCCACCGAGCGCAGATGCCCGGACGGTCCGATTCCGGAGCGCATGAGAATCGCCGGAGAGTGGACCGCGCCGGCGCTGAGTATCACCTCGTCGGCGTGCTCCGTCACAGCGGTGCCGTCGACGATGGTCCGGACGCCGATCGCGCGGACTCCGGCGAAGAGCACGTGGTCGACCAGGGCGTTGCCGCGGATCGTCAGGGTCGAGGATTCGCGTGCGGCCTCGAGGTAGGCGTCGTTGACGGATACTCGGCGCCCGGATCGTGAGTTGATCGGGTAGGGCGAGACTCCTATCGCGTGGGGCGCATTGACGTCCGGGGCCCAAGCATGCCCGGCGGACAGTGCAGCCGTGCTCAGCGCGGTATCGACGGATCCCCAATTCTCCTGGGGCATGCGGCAAATCGGAGTCGGTCCACCTCGGCCGTGATAGGCCTCGTCGCCGTACTCTTCGTCGTCCTCGAGCTTGGCGAAGTACGGCAGGACGTCGTCGGGTCCCCAACCCGCGCAACCCCAGCTGACCCAATCGTCGAAGTCCTCTACCGGGGGTCGAATCGCGATCTGTCCGTTGATCGAGGAGCTGCCGCCGACCCCTCGACCTCGCCAGTAGGGTGCAGGCTCTTGTTTCTCTGTCCGCGCCGCGTCGAGCCCCGACCAGACCAGATTTTCGGTCGCCGTCGGGTCGAGCAGTGCTCTGATCGGGTTGGGTGACCGCCACGCCTCGTGCATGTGCGCGGAGCGATAGTCCGGTCCTGCCTCGAGGAGCAGGACCCGCTTGCCTTTTTCGGCGGATCGGACCGCGAGCGCGGCCCCCGCCGAACCTGCACCCACCACGATGACGTCCCAGCCTGTTTCGGTCACAACAAACCTCCGTAACGAGTTGCGCGAATGAGGTCTCCGGGAGCGCCCGGGTCCTGCCGAGTAGGATTCCGTAGGCGAAGGATTCAGTCAAGAGTGAATGTTCATTTTAAATTGATCGAATGGAGGTGGCGGTGTCCGACAGCGACAAGAGGGCTTCCCTCATCGAGGACTTCGGTGTGCATATCGGCGGTGCGATGGGCTGGCCCCCCATGGCGGGTCGAGCCGCGGGCGTGCTGATCCTCAGCGAGGCGCCGATGACCATGGCGCAATTGCAGGATGCGCTCGATGCGAGCAAGGGATCGGTGTCGGAGACAACTCGGTTGCTCATGACCACCGGCACCGTCGAACGATTCAAGGAGCCCGGAAGTCGCCAGTTCGTCTACCGTTGGCGCGACGATGCCTGGATCGGATGCTTACAGCACCAACTCGAGCAGACCACCGAACTGCTGGCGCTGGCGGAGAGTGCCCGAACCCGGGGAGAGGACCTCCCGCCCGAACAGCGCGCCCGCTTCCACGCGATGCACGAGTACTACAGCTTCATGGTCAGCCGACTCGAGTCGCTCCTTGCGGAGTACACGGCCGCGTTCAACGCTGCGCAACCCTGACCCGACAGGCAGGCGTCGTCGTCGTCGGCTATGGGTACGGCGACCGCGCAGCGAGCCCCTGTGCGGCCGCCGCGGCCCGCACGGCGTCGATCACCAGTTGCAGCGGCTGGCGGTGTGCTTCCGTCCCCCGATGGGCGATGGAGATCGTCCGCATGACCGGTTCGGTGAGCGCGACGACGTCCATGCCCGGCGGGCGCAGCGTCAATCCGAGATCGGAGACGAGGGTAACTCCCAGGCCCGCGGACACCATCGCGAGTGCCGTCGCCTGCTCGCCGACCTCATGGTTGATCTTGGGTTCGAATCCGCAACGCTGACAGGCCGAGCGCACCGCGCGGCCGAAATGCGAAGTGGGTCCCGCGAGGATCCAGGGATGCTCGGCGAGGTCCGCCAACGCAATGGTTCTGGCGGACACCGTTCCCGGTGGCAGCGCTGCGTGCAGTCGCTCCACCGCGATCACCACTCTGGTCAACTCCGGGTCCCACGGCATCGGGTAGTCGGAATAGTTGATCACGAACGAGAAGTCCAGCGAGCCGTCCCGTACTGCGACTGCGGTGTCCTCCGGCGCGAGTTCTTTCGTCCGCACCTCGATGCCGGGATGTTCGGCGGCCAGCAACGACAGCGCACTCGGCAGCAGGCCCGACGCGACGGACGCCCACACGCCAACGGTCAATCGGGCGGTGACGCCCTCCTGCGTTTGCTCGAGGGCGGAGGTCGCGCGGTCCACCGATCGCATGATCTCCTCAGCGTGCTCGGCGAGGAGCAGGCCGATCTCCGTGAGTTGTACCCGCCGACCACGCCGCTCGAATAGCTTTGCGCCGACGTCGCGTTCGAGCTGGGTGAGCTGTTGGGATACCGCGGACGTGGTGTAGTGCAAGGCCTGCGCGGCGGCTGTCACGGTGCCTCGGCGGTGCAACTCCCGAAGCATCCGCAACCGGCGCAGAGACAGCTCCATGCCCCCAGCCTATGCATCCGGTCCGAACCGTCCAATCGGACCACGCGTCGCGCTGTGTAGAAAGCGTGAACGCAATCATTCAAGATTCTTAACTGGACGCCCGGTCACCGGGGAGCGCACTCTGACGTCATCGGCCGAATGGCCGAAACGGCGATGATCTTCCGAGGACGATTGGGGTAACTCGAGGTGACGACGACGACGGAATCCGGGTTCGGGCGCACCCCCGAGCACCGTGAGTACGACCACCGTGAGAACACTGCGCCGCAGCGTCGGGTCGATGTGGCGACCGTGCGCAGCGGTGAGCCCCTGCTGCGTATGACCTGGTCCGATCCGGTCACCGGAGCTCAGGGCTACCTCGTCGTGCACACGTTGGTGTCCGACCTGGCCACCGGGGGCACCCGCATGCGGGCAGGCTGCACGATGTCGGAGGTGGAGGACCTGGCCGGCGGCATGGCTGCCAAGACCGCGGTTTTCGACCTGCCCGTCGGCGGCGCGAAGGGTGGCATCGACTTCGACCCGAAGGACCACCGCGCCGTCGGTGTGCTGGAGCGGTTCTGTCAGGCGATGCGCCCGTGGCTGGACGCGCACTGGGTGACCGCGGAGGATCTGGGGGTGCCGCAGCATCTGATCGACGACGTCTTCGCGCGGCTGGGTCTTCAGCAGTCCTACCATGCGGCGATCAGGCGTGCGGAAGATCCGCAGAGGACTCTGCGCCGGGTGCGGGCCGCGTTGAACGCCCCGGTGGCCGGCGGTTTTCTGCTGGGCGATGTGATCGGCGGTTACGGAGTCGCGCAGGCCTGCATCGGTACCGTGAATGCAAGTGGATGGGCTCCGGCCGACACCACGGTGGCAATCCAGGGCATCGGCACCATGGGGGGCGGCGCGGCCTGGTACCTGCACGAGGCCGGTATGCGCGTGGTTGCTGTCGCCGACGCCGTCGGCACGCTGTACTGCCCCGACGGCCTGGACGTTCCCGCGCTGCTCGACCTGCGGAACGGCTACGGCGAGATCGACCGCTCCCGCGTCCCCTCGCATGTTCAGCGGTTGCCGCGCGCGGCTGTGATCGCCACTGCGGCAGACATCCTCGTCCCGGCCGCGATCTCCTATGCGATCACGACGGACAACGTCGACCACGTCGCCGCGAAAGTCGTGATCGAAGCTGCGAATGCCGCGACAACCCCGCAGGCCGAGGCGGTGCTCACCGGCCGGGGCATTCCGGTGGTCCCGGACTTCGTTGCCAATGCCGGAGCAGTCGCCTGGGCCTGGTGGGTACTGCTCGGTCAGGTCGGCACCGACCCGGAGGACTCGTTCCTGCGGTTGCGTACCGAGATGCTGGCCAAGGTCGCGTTGCTGCTCGGCCAATGGATGCTGGACGGCGTGACGCCGCGGCACACTGCGTGGGACCTCGTCGCGGCCAACCGCCGCGCGCCGGCACCGGGCGATCCTCTGGCAGTGCCGCTCACCATCCCGTAAACGGTCCGGCCAACGACTCCGTTCTCAGGACAGCAGACCGACCAGGAGGCTGCGCAAGGCATCCTCGAAGAGGTCCCGATCGGTGGGCGCAGGAGTTGCGTCAGCGGAGATCGCCCTGGCCACGTGCGGATACGTATGGCTGTCGATCGGGGGAAGTGCGGGCTGTGAAGCGAGCTCGCTGCGAGCGAACAACGTCGTGACTCCCGTCGCCATCGCGATCGCTTCAAATTTTGCCCGACTGGAGGCCGTGACTGGTTCGAGTACCTGCAGGCAGTGGTCCAGCCAGGCCAGGGCTTCGGGACCGAAGGCGGGCGATTGCTGGGTGACGTCGACGAGCCAGGAGTGACGCCGATACAGGTGCAACTGTCGACGTGACATCTCGAGCATGGCGTCCAACCACTGATCATGGCCGGCTGGGTACGGGCGGAGCTCGCGCATGACGTGATCGGTCATCAGCGCGAGAAGTTCGTCCCGCGATGCCACGTACCGGTACAGCGACGCTGCACCGGTACCCAGCGATGCGGCAACGGCCCGCATGGACAGACCGGCCAAGCCTTCGTGATCCGTGAGTGTTATTGCGGCGGCAGCGATGTCGTCGCGGCTGTGCGCGGGGACCGGACCTCGCCGGCGCGGCGGTGTCTCCCTGGCGGAGGCATTGTGTTCGTGGGGTCGGTGTGGGTCGTCGCTCACCTCACAATCCTAAACTGCGAACACTGTTTGCTATTGTTGTGCACGCATTCAGGGAGGCAGAGATGCAAGAGCGGGTTGAACGAGCGGGCGACGTCGTCCTGCACACAGTTGGTGACGGCCCTGCTCTGGTGGTCGTTCATGGCGGCGGGGTGACGATCGATTCCTATCGCCGACTGGCGCGCAAACTGTCGGATAGCTTCACCGTGCATCTCTATAACCGACGCGGACGCGCAGATGCGCCGCCCCGTTCGGAGCCCTACGACGTTCAGCAGGACGTCGACGACCTGCGGACGGTGCTCGAACACACCGGCGCAACTGACGTTATCGGCCACAGCAGCGGTGGGTTCATCGCCCTGACGGCGGCCCTGCAACTGCCCATCGTGCGTCTCGCGCTCTACGACGCAGCAGTGTCCGTGAACGGTCTCTTCCCCGCGCAGTGGCTGGACAGCGCCAGGGCAGCGGCCCGGGACGGCGACGTTGCACGCGCGATGGCGATCACCGGGGCCGGCATCAACACCCAGTCGCGGGCGAGCACCCTGCCACTGGGGGTGCAGATCGCTATGAGCCGACTGTTGTTGCGCACTCCCGTCGGGCGCACCATGGGTGCCTTGTTGCCCATGACGTTGGACGAGTCGCAGGCAATCGCACGCGCCGACGGTCCGCCGAGCCGCTGGGCGGGGGTGACTGCGGAGGTTCTGTTGCTGAGGGGTGCGGACGGACCGCCCTATTACGAACAACTCAACGATGCCCTTGCTGCTGCACTGCCCCACGCCCGTGCAGCAGCGGTCCGCGGGGGCCATGACGGCATCAACCGCGCCCCGGCCCAGCTGATCCGGACGTTCGCGGCCTTCTTCGGACCTACGGCGTCAAGGTAACGATGAGTCCGCTGATCTGGGATTCTTGCGCTGGTTGGCAGTGAAGCGCGCCTTCTTCTGGCGATTCCCGCACGTATTCATGTCACACCATTTGCGGGTGCGACTTTGGCTGGTGTCGAAGAAGGCGGCCTGGCAGGTCGGCGATGCGCACAGGGCCAATTTTCCGTCTCGTTCGCCTGCGATGATGCTGATCGCGTCGGCGGCGATCACGCCCAGGGCATCTTCCACGCACGACGCCGAGCTGAGCCGCCATCGACGATTGCCCTCGGGCGTCAGGATCGCTGCGGCCCGGCCCTGAGCGCTGCGGTCATTGATGACGTGGACAGCGGATGCGGGGAGAGGTTCGTGTATCGCGGCCGCAGTCGCGGCGGCGTGAATCGCCTCCCGCAGTTCCCGAGCGAGGTCGAGCTGGGCGGCGGTGCAGGAGTCCACGGCGAGGCCGCTCACTGCCAGCCAGTCGACGAGTCGCTGCGGCGTGGGAATGCGCTCCACGGCGTCGCCGCGACGCTCCGTCAGAGTCGCCGTGAAGCTGGTCGCCAGCACGCTACCGAGGCGGAAGTCGGGGAACTCGGCACGCATGGAACCACCTTAGCTGGTTGTGCGACGGCATGAAGGCGTGCTAGAACCGGCTTAGACGGTTCGCAAAAGTTCCTAGCCGGTTCCACGGTGACCAGGAGGTCTCATGCCCCGCCCAACCAGCGACGTCCACGCATTCGAAGCCCACGCACCCGACGCCGATCTCGACGATCTGCGCGCGCGACTGGCCGCGGCGCGACTACCGGAGGCCGAGACGGTCTATCGCGCCGCGCCCGGCCCTCGCCGATGGGAACAGGGCGTTCCTCTCGCCGACCTCGTCGACGTCGTGGACTACTGGCGCACCGGGTACAACTGGCGGTCGTTCGAAGAACGCCTCAACCGGATCGGCCAGTTCCGCACGACCGTCGACGATCTGGGAATCCACTTCCTGCACCGCCGATCCGCGCGCGCAGATGCCACTCCGCTGGTCCTGACGCACGGCTGGCCCGGCAGCATTGCCGAGTTCGTCGATGTCGTAGACGAGCTGGCCGATCCGAAAGATGCAGACGCGCCGGCGTTCCACGTCGTCGTCCCGTCGCTGCCGGGATTCGGTTACAGCGACAAGCCTGCCACCACCGGGTGGGGAACCGAAAAGATCGCGGCCGCATGGGTAGAACTGATGGGACGGCTCGGCTACAGCAAGTTCGCAGCCCACGGCGGCGACTGGGGAGGCAACATCACCACGGTCCTCGGCGGCCGGTTCCCGGCGCACGTTCTCGGCATCCACACATTGTTCGCGGAGGCACCACCCGGTTTGACGACGGACGGGCTGACGGCGGTCGAGCGCAAGTGGACCGAGGAAACCCGCGATTTCTGGCACCACCGCGCGGCGTATGCGAAGCAGCAGGCGACCCGACCGCAGACCATCGGTTACTCGCTCGTCGACTCGCCGGTCGGGCTGCTCGCCTGGATCCTGGACAAATTCGCCGAGTGGTCGGACACCGAAGACAGCCCGTTCGAGACGATGTCCAGAGACAGAATTCTCGACGACGTCACCCTGTACTGGCTGACGCGGACCGGCGCATCGGCGGCCCGCATCTACTACGAAAGCCACAACTCGCTCGATCCCGAACTCCGGGTCGACGTCCCGTCGGCAATCACCATGTATCCCCGCGACATCGAGAAGTGCCCGCGCCCCTGGGCACAAGAGCGGTACCGACACATCGTCCGATGGAGGTCGCCCGAAACCGGGGGACATTTCCCCTCGCTGGAGGTTCCGGAGTATTTCGTCAAGGACCTGCAAGAAGGCCTCGCGGCAGTGCTGGCCGCCAATCGGTGAACGCGGCGGGGTCGACCCTTGTGACCAGCCGCTCCAGGCGCGCAATGCGTTCCCATCCAGGCGACCGCGGTCGACGCGCCGGACAGTTGCAACGCGATTTACGGCGCACTTCCGGAACCTCAGGGTGGAGTCGAGTACAGGGTTTCGCATCGTGCTTTGACGAGTTCGAGTGTCTCTGCGACGAGCGGATGACGTGCGGCGCCCTTGCGAGTGGCGGCAACGATCTTGCGGGCGGGCACAGGTTCACCTGACAACCTGATTCGGGTGACTGCCCACTCCGAACTCAGTAGCCACAGCCGTGGCACGAGCATGACCCCCATATCCTGAGAAACTATTGCCGCACCGGTCTCCCACTCGTCGGCCTGGTGAGCGATGTTGGGTGTGAATCCGGCTGCGACGCAGGCGGTCACGGTGAGTTGGTGGTATGCCCCACCAGGGGTCCCGACCACCCAGGGCTCGTCAGCGGCGTCGGCGAGCGTGACTCGTCGGCGGGATGTCAATGGATGATTCGCGGGCACGACCAGATCCAACGGGTCGTCCACCAGCAACTGTTGATCAAAGCGGAGATCGTCCAGGGGAGGGGAGTCCGCGGTCACCATCACCAGGGCGAGGTCCGCCTCCTCCATCTGCAGCAGCCTGAAGCATTCGGCGGGATCGGCCTGAACCAGACGCACGCGGAGGCGGGGATGGCGATCGCGCAGAGTTTTGCCGGCATAAGGCAGTAATTGTGTTGACGCCGTTGAAAACCCACACAAGGTGTACGGGCCGGACGGCTCGTCCACCGTTTCTGCGAGCTCGCTCTGGGCTAACTCCCACTGAGCCCGCATGATGGCGGCGTGCCGTAACACGGTGCGTGCAGCCGGTGTGAGTTTGATGCCGCGGCCCGAGGGCTCGATCAATTCGACCCCGAGTAGCTCCGACAACTGGCGCAGTTGGTAGGAGATCGCCGATGGAGTGTATGAGAGGGCCGCCGCAGCGGCTGTGACAGTGCCGTAGTAATCGACTGCCTGCAGGATCTTGAGCCTGGGGTCAAGCATCGGACCGTCCGAACTCGAGTAGTGCCTTCACCCGATCAACAATAGATGCAGTATCTTGTGCGCCGCCGCCGTTGTGCAGGTTCCTCACTGCTTCCGGGTGGGAGCGAGAGCAGCTATCCCTTTCCACGGGTGTCGATTCGGGAGTTCCACTGGGCGGGTGCTGGGCCGAATTCGTAGTGATGTCCGAGGGATTCAGCCGGAAGTAGTTCGGTTTCGCTGTCGTGGTAAATGACGAGGACGTGTTCCTGGTCGTGTGCGGTCGATGTGGTGAGTATCTGGGCCCATTGGCCGGTGCGGTGTCCGCACGGGTTGAGCCTTCGGATGAAGGATCCCGGGCGAGCAGGTGAACTGGTGCTCATGGTCATGGATGGTCCTTCGAGGTTGGGAACAGGGTCTTCCGCCGAGTCACTTCTCCGATGGCAGAGTTGGGCCACCAGCCCAGGCCATGACGACCGGGGCTGCACTGCGGTTKTGGATGCGGTGGGGAACGGTGGGCGGCACGGCCCACGCGTCACCTGCCTCGAGGAAGTACTCGTTCGAGCCGTCGTCGAGGTACCCCTCGCCGGAGACACAGAAGAACACCTCCCAAGTACCCGCGTGACCCTGATCCACATCACCGGTGTCGCCCGGCTGAACCGTGGAAGTACCGAACCACATCGCGTCGTTGCGGAAATACTCCCGACACAGCTCCGGGCCCTCGTAGAAGACCTCAGCGTCGTCCTGCCGAATGATGTACGGGGTGTCCGTCGTCATGATCGTGCTCCTTGATGATTTGCGGGAAACTGCTTCGCCGCGCGTGCCCGCAGCGCCTCGATGACATTGGTGCGCAGCGAGATTACAGAGAGAGGCTCCACCCGCGAAGTGCCCGGCGTGCGGACGCCCTGCGCGCCCAGCCGGCACACGTGCGCATCCGCCCTCGAGACGAAGTCGTGCTGGAGCTTGCTCACGTCGATCGCCAGTATGAACATCCCGACCCCGGGGTTTTCCGCGCCCGAGTCGAAGGACGGAGCGTCGATCGACCAGTTCCCGCCCGACATACCCGCAAGCAACTCGACCATCCATGCGATGTTGGCACCCTTGTAGCCGCCGAACGGGAGCATGGCCCCGTCCAGCGCAGCTTCGGGGTCGGTCGTCGGTTTGCCGGCGGCGTCGATCGCCCATCCCTCGGGGATCGGCCGACCGTGCGCCGCCGCCTCGCGGACGTTGACGAACGCGGCCGCGCTTGACGACTGGTCGACGGTCATGACCTCGCCTGCCGGCCGGGGGAACGAGTACGACATCGGGTTCGTGCCCAATACGCGACCGGTGCCGGGCGCAGTGGCGAGAAGCGCGTTGGAGTTGATAGCGCCGAGCGCCACGAGACCGTGCGTCGACAGGCGCTCGGTGAACCACCCGAGCTGGCCACCGGCGAATGCTCCCGACTGCAGGAACATCGCCACCCCCTCGGACCGTGCCGCTGCGACGAGATCGTCGATCACCGCATCGAATCCCGTGTGGAACGGCCCTCCGTGAGCGTTGCAGGAGAGGATGGCAGGCGCGAGTCGGTCCACTGTAGGTATTGCAGCCGCATCCAGACGGCCGTCGTCGATGGCGCGAAGATAGTCGAGAAGGTGAGCGACGCCGACTCCGCGCATGCCCCGGTCCTCGGCGAATAGGGCGGCGTCGACGAGTAGTTCGGCTACTTCCTCCGATGCCCCTGCACGTTTCATCGCGCTCTCGGCGAGTCGGGCGACCTCCTCTCGCGGGACCGGCAGCTCGAGCAATGCCGTCATGCGTGGTGTCTCCTTCGTTGTCTGTGGTGTGTGGTGGGGCCGCGCTGTTTCCACTGGATGGCTCCGAATACGGCCGCTCGCATCTGGATTGGACCGATGCGGTCTCGGTAGAACAGGCTGCAGTGGGCCTCGACTACTGTCGAAGCCCACTGCCGGGTGCCGGTCAGCCGTGGGCGGTCAGGATCTCGGGCTCGTCCCGCAGGTGCGGGTACACGTGCGTGAACCACTGGGTCTTGTACTCGCCGCAGGTGAACGGGTTCGGGTCGGCCGGGTGTTCGGCATCGACACAGGTCGGCAGCGTCTCGACCGGCGCGTCGAAATCGAGATCGATGAAGAACGCGACCGAGTAGCGCTCGGCGCCGCTCTCGTTCACCACACGGTGGACCGTCGACGAGTACTTCCCGTTGGTCATCTTCGCGACCAGGTCGCCGATGTTGATGACGAAGGCGTCCTCGACGGGCGGGGCGGTGATCCACTCACCGTCCTTGTTCTGCACCTGCAAACCGCCGATGTTGTCCTGGGAGAGGATGGTGAGGATTCCCTTGTCGGTGTGGGCACCGATGCCGATCGCCTGGTCGTCGTCCGGGTTCTGCGGCGGGTAGTGCAGGAGTCGCTGGATGGTGATCGGGTTGGTCTGAATGCGCTCGAAGTAGTCGGGTTCGAGCCCCAGACTGATTGCGAATCCACTGACCAGTTTGCGGGCCAGGGTCCGCATCGCGGCGTAGTACTCGTCGCAGGTCGCCTCGAACTCGGGGAAGTCTGCCGGCATCAGGTTCGGTCCGAAGAACGGCGCCACGGTGTCCTGCTTCGCGCCGTAGTCGAAGGCCTCCTTGAGATCTGCGGTCTTCTTGTCCTGGTCCGCATTCTCGGCGGACGGCGGGATGTAGCCGCGCACCGTCGGGCCGGACTTCGCGACGTGCACGTTGTCCTTCACATCCTCGGGCAGGGCGAAGAACTCTTCGGTGACTGCGTACATGCGCTTGACGAGGTCGGAGGGAACACCGTGGTTCTTCACGTAGAAGAACCCGACCTTCTCGCACGAGTCCCCGATCTGACGCGCGACGCCCTCGGGGTCACTGCCGTCGACAAGGGCTGCGACATCGATGACCGGGATCTCGTGGAATGCGGTCTGCTTGCTGGCGAACCGGTTGACAGATGCTTCGGACATGGAGTTACTCCTGGGGTCTGTTTGTTTGATGAGCCGATGTGTCGGGCTGACCGCCGGGGCGGTCGCTCAAAGGCGACACATGAATGGTTACGCAGATCACTGCAGCAGTAAAGCGCATAAATCTTGACGTAACCGTGCGAAAAATTTTCACAGTCAGGGTGCTGACGCCGATGCCCGGTGACGTCGGGCCGCGACCCAGAAATAGTTGACGCGTGAGCGGGGCGGGTCGTCACGCCGGAGGGCGTCAGGGTCGAGGATTTGCGGGTCGACCAAGCCCTGACCTGCAGATGGGATCTGTCAGTCGGCGCCCGCTCGTCGTTCGTTCGAGTGTCCCCCACTTATGACTCATCTTGGACGATCTTGGAAGCGAACCTCGCGGGCTATGACCTGTCGCACACACACTCGACTGATCAGCGGCACGTCCGACGCCGCATCCTTGTCCCAGTCTCCGGTGAAGGTTCGAGGCATTGACCGATTCGTTGTTCACGCCCATCGCATTGGCGAGCGCCTTCGATTTTCGGCTGGCTCGACGTCCCGCTAGCCGGCCGCCGACTGAACAACACAACAACGCCAGATAGAACCAATCGGCGGTGGACGCCGATGCAACCAAATGAAGTAGGAGAACATGAAGCCTGAGATCATCGTCATGCTGACGCACAATGACGTGACGGTACCGAATGCCCGCGAGGTGTTCTACGAAGCGGCGGATCTACCGGTGACGTTCTGGGGGTTCAAGGACGTCGGTCTCTCGACGACGGAGTCCGAGCGGTTGGTCGCAGACTTTCGCGAGGCCGGCAAGACCGCAGTGCTCGAGGCCGTCAACTTCAGCGAGGCCGAAATGTTGGAGGCGGTGGCGTTCGCAGCGGATTGCGGCATCGAGTTCGTCACCGGCGGCCAGTTCACCGAGACGGTCCGTGACCGGGTCCGGGAAGCCGGTATGAAGTACTTCCCGTTCTGCGGCGCGACCAGCGGCCCGCCGATCAGTCTGGCCGGATCGATCGAGGACATCGAACGAGACGCGGCCCGTCTGCTGGATCGCGGCGTGGACGGCGTCGATCTGGTTGCGTACCGCTCCACCGGGGCCGACCCGGTCGAGCTGGCGCGGCGTCTGGTGACGGTGGTCGGGGGCGAGCAGATCATCGTCGCGGGCAGCATCAATTCCGTCGATCGGATCCGGCTGATGCACGAGATCGGTCCGATGGGCTTCACCATCGGCGGTGCACTCTTCGAAGGCGCGCTGCTGCCCGGCCAGTCCTTCCGGGACAATCTCCTGGCCGTCGTGGAGGTTGGAGATAACGTCAGCGAGGCGCGGCGATGAGCTGGTATGTCCTGGGTGTCGATGTGGGCACCACCGCGATCAAAGCGGCGCTCTTCGACGAGGACGGCACCGAGATCGCCGAGCACGCAGAGGAATACGACCTGCTGACTCCGCGGGCCGGCTACGTCGAGCTGGAACCGGGCACCTACACCGAAACCTTCGCCGAGGCCGTGGCCTCGCTGCTGCGGGAATCCTCGGTGGACGTGCAGCAGATCCGTGCCCTGGGTCTGTCGGCTCAGGGCGAGACGATGCTGTGTCTGGATTCCGCGGATCGGCCGCTGGGCCGCGCGATCGTCTGGATGGACAACCGCGCTTCGGCGGAGTCCGACGAGCTCGAGGCGCACTTCGGCCGGCCCACCATCCACGCCGTCACCGGACAGCCTGCGATGGATCCGATCTGGCCGGCGGCGAAGATTCTCTGGCTCGAGCGGAACGACCCCGATCGGTTCGCCGCGACCGCGCGGTTCGCCCTGCTCAAGGACTTCCTCGTGCAGCGGCTCACCGGCCGACTGGTCAGCGAGGATTCGCTGCTGTGCTCGACCCTGTTCTGGGACATCAACACCCGGAAGTACTGGCCGGAGATGCTCGACTACCTCGGTATCGACACAGAGAAGCTGCCCGACATCGCGGACCAGGGCGAGATAGTCGGCGCGCTCACCGAGTCAGCGGCCACCGAGCTCGGCCTGCCCGCGGGGTTGCCGGTCTCGGTGGGCGCGCTGGATCAGGCGTGCGGTGCGCTCGGCCTCGGGAACGCCGTGCCGGGACTCTTCAGCGAGAGCACGGGGTCGGCCCTGACCACCGTCACCGTCGTCGACGAGCTGCGGCTCGATGCGGCTGGGCGGGTACCGTGCTTCGCGGCGGCCCTGCCCGGCCAGTACATGCTGCACACGTTCTCCACCGGCGGGATGGTCATGCGCTGGTTCCGCGACGAGTTCTGTTCCAGCGAGCGCCGGGTCGAGGAGCTGTGCGGGATCAACGCCTATCAGTTGATCGACGAGGAGGTGCGTCGGGTCGATCCCGGCTCCGACGGCCTCGTGGTTCTCCCGCACCTGCAGGGCTCCGGCCCGCCCGACCTCGACCCGCACGCCCGAGGTGCGTTCTTCGGTTTGACGCTGTCGCACACGAAGCAGCATCTCTCACGCGGGATCATGGAAGGTGTGGCCATGGTGCTACGCCGCATGATCGAGTCGACCGAGGACCTCGGCGTGGAGATCACGGAGATCATCTCGCTGAGCGGCGGCGCGAAGAGCGCGGCGTGGTGCCAGATCAAGGCGGACGCCACGGGTCGGCCCGTGCATACGGTCAAGGGCGCCGGCAGCGCAGCCTGCCGCGGCGCCGCGATCATCGCGGGCGTTGCCGCCGAATTGTGGCCGTCGGCGATCGACATCGCCTGCGCGGGACTGGAGTTCAGTAGCACATACAAGCCCAACGCCGCGAACGCCGCCATCTACGACGACCTGTACACCCGCTTCCTAGCCCTGCAAGAGGCGACGAAGTTGCTCCCCCGACCCGCGTCCATCGCGAGCTGAACGAACGGAAAGAAGACCAATGAAAGACGTAGTGATCATCGGCGGCGGGCTCGCCGGACTGTCGGCGGCGTGGCGGCTGCGGCACTGGGACCTGCAGGTTCTCGAGTCCGACAACCAGCGGGTCGGCGGCCGGATCCGTTCCGAGCAGCACGGCCAGTACGTGATGAACTGGGGCGGGCACATGTTCGCCGGCGCAGGCAGCTCGAGTGCAGAGCTGGTCGCCGAGACCGGTACGCGGTGGGCGGCGATCCCGGGCTCGCTGCAGGGCATGGCCATGAACGGGAAGTTCCTGAGTACCGGCCTGATCCAGACATACCCGTTCCGGATCCCGATGACGACCAAGGATCGGTTGTCCCTGCTCAAGGTGGGCGCGCGGCTCGGTGCCGACGTCCTTCGGTACAAGCAGGCCGCGCGGCGTCGCAGTGGTGAAACGCCGGAGGTCCGGCAGCAGCGCATCTTCAACTTCGAGGACGAGCGCACGTTCGCCGACTACATCGGCGAGGCCACCGAGACGGCGAAGGACTTCTACTGCTCGGTGGCGATGCGGTCCGCCGCGGACCCCGACGTACTGTCCGCGGGCGCCGGTATCGGCTACTTCAACCTGATCTGGAACATCGGCCAGGGGCTGGGCAACTACATCGTCGGCGGCGCCGCGACTCTGACCGAGACGATCGCGCAGTCGATCCGCGACCGGGTCGAGCTCGGCGCGGTCGTGAACGAGGTCGTCCAGAACCGCGACCACGTCGTCGTCCACTACACCCAGGACGGGACCGACCACGAGGTCAAGGCCCGCACCGCGGTGCTCGCAACCCCGGCGTCGATCACCCGCAAGATCGCCGTGAACCTGCGCCCCGAACTGCGCGACGCGCTCGGGCAGATCAAGTACGGGCCGCACGTGGCCGGCGCGTTCCTGACCAACGAGCAGCAACCGATGCCTTACGACGGCACCTACGGCATCGCAACCCCCAACAGGTCTTTCACCGTTGCACTGAACCAGGGCAACCTGACCCGCGGCCGCGAGACCACCCGCCAGCCGGGCGGCAGCATGATGACGTTCTCACCGGCGAGCCTCGGCTACAAGCTGTGGGACCTGCCCGAGAAGGAGATCGTCGACATCTACCTGAACGATCTCGACCAGATCTTCCCGGGATTCGCGAACATCGTCACCGACGGGCGGGTGGAGAAGTTCGAATTCGGTTCCCCGTTCTGCTTCCCCGGCCGCCACAAGCTCCAGCCCGAGCTCACCCGACCCTCGGAGCGAGTCTTCCTGGCGGGCGACTTCCTCGGCACTTTCTACACCGACACCGCAGTGAGTTCAGGTTTCACCGCGGCGCAGGGGGCGGCCAGCGTCCTGGCCACCGCACGACAGACCGCCGGCGCCTGACCTGCCCACGCCAACCCCAAGACACCAGAAGGAGGCCGACATGGCCAAGGAACTCCGCGGCGTTCTCACCGCACTTCCCACCCCGTTCACTGCCGACGATCAGATCGACGCCGGGCTCATGCAGAAGGTCGTCGACCGCAGCATCGACGCCGGCGTCGACGCGCTCGTCGTCGGTGGCGGCACGGGTGAGTACACGTCGCTGACGAATGCCGAGCGCCGGCAGATCTTCGAGATCGTCGTCGAGCACACCGCCGGCCGCGTCCCAGTGGTCGCGCACACCGGATCGCTCACGACCCGCGAGGCGGTGGGCCTGTCCCGCGCGGCAGAAGCCACTGGCGCCGATGCCCTCATGCTCATCACCCCGTTCTACGAGCCTCTCACCGAGACCGAGATCAGCCGGTACGTCGAGACCGTTGCGGGTTCGGTCAGTGTGCCGATCATGCTCTACAACAACCCCGGCGTGACCGGTGTGAACCTCGGCGCCGAGGGCATCGCGCGGTTCGGGCGCGAGATCGACAACATCGAATACGTCAAGGACTCGAGCCACGACTGGGAGCAGGCCCTGCGCCTGATCCACCACCACAGCGACGACATCAAGCTGATCATGGGCTGGGACAGCTTCAGCTTCGGCGCCCTCACCGAGGGGGCGGCCGGCATCATGGCCGGCGCGGCGAACGTCGTTCCAAATGAGATCGTTGCGGTCGTCCGGGCAATCCGTGAAGGCGATCTGAACCGCGCCCTCGAAAACTGGCTGCGAGTGTTCCCGGCCATCGACGCGATGATGGCGGTCCCGTTCACCCAGGCGGTGAAGGCAGGACTCCGCCTGCAGGGCCTGGACATCGGGAGCCCCCGGTCGCCCCTCGCTGATCTCGAGCCCGGCGCCGAGGCCAGTCTCGAGGCGGCCCTGGACCTCCTGAACCACTGATGACGAACTGCGRCCCGGCCCCGTTTTCGGGGCCGGGCCGCTTCGCCATCTTCCACCGCGGTGTGCCGCGACTACGACCGCCAAGCTGAGGCAGGGACTCAGGACATGGCTGAGGTCCCGTTCATGCGACTACGGGTCGAGTCGCCTGCCGCGCCTCACTACCTTCCGTATGCCCCTGTTTTTTGCGAGGTCTTTGGCTGCCCGGGCCGCGCGCATCGGGTCGCCTGATCGACGCCTGGGGTCGCCGGCCCGCTCGCCTCCGTGACCCTGAAGCTCGCTGGGCGGCGGGGGCATTGCCGGACGTGGACGGGCGAGTTGGTCGGCAGGCAGCATATGGGCGACGCGATCCATGCGGCGTTGGATTGCCGAGACCTCACGGACGGTCCGTTCGACGACGCTGCGGTCGATCGGCGAGATCTCGTCGCGGTCCAGGATGTCGTCGGGCACCTCTCCGGCCTCAGCCTGCCGGAGTTGGTGTTCGAGGCGCAGCAGCTGCAAGACTTCGAATGCCTCGATGAGGCGGTCGGCATCGCGTCCGGGCAGCAGTGCCGAGCCGGAGGCCGCCCGGAGTCGTCCAATGGTCTGCAGTTCTGCGGAGCCGACCCCGAGCGCCACCCACCGGGCAATGTTGATGATCGGTGCGAGCCCGCGGGCCTTGACGTCGAAGGCGTCGCCGCGGCCGGCGAGCTTGTCGCGCATGGTGGTCAGCTTGGCCCGGCGGGCGAGCGACTCGTACAGCAGCATCTCCACAGCGGCCGGGTGGCTGTTGAAGTCGGCGAACACGCGCGCCGGTTCGGGCAGACTCGGGTCGCCGAAGATCGGCCGCGCGTCGACGAGGATCGACGCCATGATCGTGCCCTGATTCTCACGCGGCCGCGCGAGCCAGCCCCTGGCCGCAGCCCGCCACTGCGAGTGAGTCCGGGAAAAGCCTTCGTGCGAGGGGAAGGCGCGGTGGGCATCGACGCTGATCCCGCATCGGGTGAGCACTTCGCCGACCACTGCGAATGCCTGGCGGTAGTGCGGTATTTCGCCGACGCACTCGTCGTCGAAGGTCACGGCGGCATCGACATCGGAGGAGAGTACCGCCTCGCGGCGACCGTTGCTGCCGAGTGAGAGCCAGGTGAACGCCTCCATGGTGAGGTCCGTGTGGTCCTCGAAGACCAGGGTGACCGCGCGCCGGATGATGGCGTCGACGATGGTCGAGTTCACTGCGATGACACGGTCCGCGGCGAGCCCCCGCTCGAGGAGATCGCCGAGCACGGTGGGGACCCGGAGGGCGCGGACGACGAGATCGTCGACGGTTCGCGCTTTACGGATCTGCTCCTTGATGCTGACACCGGCCGTGGTGGACGAAGACATGAAGTCCCGCTCGCCCACTACACCGGTCAGCGCGCCATCTTCGCTTGTGACGAGCAGGAACTGGGCCTCGTGATCGAGCATCTCGATCAGTGCGTCGGCCGACGACGTGCCCAGCGAGGTGGTCGTGGCCGGGTACGTCATCACCGCGTGCGCGGGCGAGTCCACCGGTAACCCCTCGGCGAGGATCCGGCGGCGCAACCCCTCGTCGGTGACGAGGCCGTATCGGCCGTCCCCGATGTCGACGGCGGCGCAGGGAAGGCCACGGCTGGTCATGTCGCGGGCGATGTCTATCGCAGGGGCATCGGCAGCGACGATCAGTGGCGCCTGGCGCACCAGATCCGCCATGACGGTGTAGGTCGGGGGACCGGATGCCAACCGCCGCGCGTGGGAGATGTGTTCGGCGAGGAACCGAGCCCCGCCCCGGGAGGCGAAGGCGGGAATGACCACATCGGCGGGGAATCGAGCGATCTTCGCCGCCGACCTGGCGACGACCCGAGGCCCTATCGCCCTTTCGATCAAGGCCGCGGAGAACCCGAGGGCTTCGCCGCGACCGAAGCTGTCGCCCGGTGGTTCGCCGATCCGGTCGGGATCGAGCCACAGATCGACTTCACCCGAAACGACGACGAAGATGTCCGCAGGCACCTCCGCGAATGCGTCCACCACGAGGTCGCCGGCCGCGAAATTCTGCACGTCCGCGGACGTGACTGCGCGTGCACGGCCCTCGGGCGTCAGCGAGTCGAACGGACGGCAGCTCGCCAGGAGAGCCAACAGATCGGTGGTTTCGGCGCGCTGCGCTGACTCATCCACAGACAAGAGTCGTCCTCTTCGTTCAGGTCGGTCCGAATGCACGGTGGCATTCTGGACTCTGGAGGCCGGGGCATCTCGAGCGAAAACAACTCCTGGCCATGGGGTTACGCGGTGGCACTGTGTTCATATGCGATTCGTGGGGGCTCGGTTGCCGTCAGCACAAGAGACCGCCAGCTCCGCTGCGGATCGGCGCGATGGCCCGGGTCGATGCCGATGATTCGGCCGCCTTCGAGCAGCGTCACCTCGTGGCGCTGCCGGGCATCGTAGAACGTCCTCTCGTCGGCGCAGTCGCCGTGGGAGCCGCTGTGGCCATGCACCTGGCTGAAGGGCATCGGGCGATTGCGCCAGCCCGGGAGCAGTTCGAGTTCGCGGTCGGCCCAGATGGGGCCCACCTGGGGGTTCGGTGGGCCGCCTCCGAGGATGCACCCGCCGTCGAACAGTGCGGTGGCTTCGTCCCGGGCTGTGGCGTTGAGCCGGGCGGCCGACTCGGCGGCAGAGACGGCGCTGTCGAGCTGATGGCGCCAGAACGGTTCGGTGACTCCGGCGTGAGTGATGAGGAATTCTTCGTCCGCCGTGTGGACCGCGACGGCGGCGTGGGCGATGCCGTCGCGCCACCATCGCCGGACGGTCCGCCGGGAGCCGAAGCTCAGGCGTTCATTCCAGTCGAAGACCGGTGGGCGAAGGTAGTGGGCTTCGTGATTGCCGATGAGCTGAATCCACCGCTCGGGCTGTTTGCGGAGGTATCGATCGACGAGACGGACGACGCCGTCGGAGTCAGGGCCACGGTGAATGAGGTCACCCACCTGAACGACGACGAGGTCGTCGGGCAGCCGGCCGTTGTCGTCGGCGCCGAGGCGGCGGAGTTCTCGTGCGAGTTCCTCACGATGCCCACCGATATCGCCGATCACGGCGACACGAATACTCAAGTCGCAGCCTCTTTCGCATCTGGTCGCCCGGGCACCCGCGGACGTGTGTCCGCCTGATGCCCGGGCGATTTCGGGGAAGTCTCGTCAGTGGCTGACGTTCTCAGCTAATTCACTCAGAGGCTTTCCGCCGGTCTCGGGTGCCAGCCACTGTGACAGCGCCGCTCCGACGAACGTGATCGCCGCGGCGATGAGGACAGTGGTGGACACACCCAGATTCTCGATCGAGATCGGAATGAGGAACAGACCGGCGGCCGCTCCTACCCGGCTTCCTGCTGCCGCGAACCCGGTACCAAGCCCTCGAACTTCGGTGGGGAACACCTCGCTCGGGTAGATGGCGGTCATCGCGGTGTAACCGGCATTCAGGAATGAGAAGAGGAGGAACAGTGCGAGCATGATCATCGGCGGCGCACCCGCCCACAGCCCGGCGATCACCAGCACGATCGCCGCGATCCATTGCGGCGGCACCGTGAGCGTTCGCCGCTTCACCCTGTCGACGACGAGGATGGTTGCGGTAACTCCCAACACGGCGAACACCGACAGGCTCACGCCTCCCAGGAGTCCGGTCAGCCCGAAATCCTTCAGAAGATTGTCTGCAAAGGTCGCGATCGCGAAGTACGGGGTGACGGCGCACGCCCAGAACCCCGCCGTGAACAGTGTGGACCGCCAGACCGAAGGCGAGAACAACATGGCGATCGAGCCGGCCGGTCCGCCACTCTTGGCCTTGACCATATCGGTCATGTAGTCGGTGTCCAGATACTTGCCGACGATCCCCTTGGCCTGGTCTTGCTTGCCGTTGCCCCACAACCAGAGCGGCGATTCGGGCAGGCCGATGCGACCGATCAGAATGGCGGCGGCGATCGGAGTGCTCGTCGCCAGCACGATATTCCAGCTCACCCCGGCCTTGTTGAGGTAGTACCCGACGATGTACGCGACGCAGAATCCGGCGTACCACGCGATGACGGTGCCCCCGAGCAACCGACCGCGTAGGTGTGTGGGTGCGAACTCCGCCAGCAGTGGCCAGCCGACGGCGTATTCGATGCCGACGGCGAGGCCCATCGCCAGCCGTACGAGGAACAGCTCGAGCGGCCCGTCGACGAAGAGTTGCGCGGCTGATGCGACGGTAAACAGGACTATGTCCCAGAACAGGAGCGGCTTGCGGCCCAGTTTGTCGGCGAGCCACCCTCCGATCGGAGATCCGATCATGATGCCGATCAGAGCCGAAGCCGCCTCCAACCCGATCCAGGCCGTGGTCATGCCTACGACGTTCGTCTCGATCGTGTGGGCGACCGGTCCGATGATGCCGAGAATGTAGCCGTCGAGGAACATGCCGCCGACCAGGACGGTGATCAGTCGGATCTGGAACTTCTTCCTGTAGGCCTCGGAAGCCTTGCCGCTTGGGCCCGAATCGGCTGTGGCGTTTCCTGTCAATGGCATGGGAATCTCCTGGACGCGCACCAAGTATCGGACTGTGACATATGGATATCTCCTTGCTACGTCAGCGGATCAATCAGCGCCCGGTTGGGCGGCCCGGCGGACCTTGCGAGTCAGTTGCTTCACACGCGGCCCGGGCGGAACTCGCAACCCGGCCATGCGTCCGCCCTCGCCTGTGGGTCAACGCGAGCGTTGCGGCTCGACGCACCTGGCGGAAGTGTTGGACATCACATTCGGGGCTGCATGAAAGGATGCGCCAGAGGGACCTGATCGGGGGAGAGACGCGGGCGATCCGAGCTGCACTGAGTGAAAAGTAGATACTATTCGGGTGTGAGAAGCGGCCCCCTGAAACTGACCGTCGCTCAGCGTGCCGAGTTGAGTCGCATGGCGACATCCCGCCGAACGACGCAAGATCAGGCCGCTCGCGCGAGGATCGTGTTGAGCTGCACGGAAATGGGCGCGGCAGAGGTGGCACGCCGGAGCGACGTCACCGTTCGCACGGTCGCGAAATGGCGCAAGCGGTACGTCGAGTACGGCATCGACGGCCTGGCCGACGCGCCCCGATCGGGCCGGCCGAGCACTGCCGGCGATGTGGTGCACCGCACTCTGACGTGCGTGCTGGAGCCTCCTCCGGAAGGGGGTTGGACCACCCGAAGCATCGCCGAACACGTGGGGGTGAGCCAGTCGACGGTCTCTCGGATTCGGCGCGAACACTATCCGGCGGCGGGTTCCGCTGCCGATCCTGACCTGCCACCCAATGCGGTTCTGGCGTACGTGCACCTCGAGCCGGGAAGCAGCGTGCTCGTGTTTCACAGTGGGCGCACGAAGTCGGGACGGCCGCACCGGAGTGCGTCGACATCGCGCGAGATTTCAGATGCGGTCGAGGTTCTGTTGTGCGGATCCATCTGCGCTGAGGACGTGCCGCGAGGAATGTCAATCGGTTCGGGTGAACGTTTACGCCGCGCGCTTCAGTACGCGCCGCGGGACCGTGCGGTGACGGCGATACTCGACTTCGAACCTGATACGGCCACCGCAGCGTGGGTGCGCCGAACCCGCAGCATCCGGACGGTGACGGTGGAGAGGCGCAGATGGCTGGAATTGCTGGCTCCTGCGGCATCCGCGATCGACGCACGTCAGCTTCCCGAACTGAACGAGCTGGAACGGGCCATCCGCGGGTGGTATCAGGGTTCTCGCGGGGAATTTCAATGGACTCGTTGGGATCGAACTTCTGACTCAGGTACCAAAGTTAGCTCGGCAGCGGCCGAGGCCCGGCGGGAGACAGACGCGGCGATAGTGGTGGCGGGACTGTGCGAGGCGATTGCAGAGGGCGCCCTGCACGCCGGCCGGGTGATCAATGCGCGGACGATGACCTCGCGGACGGGGCTATCGGCGGGGACGCTCGTCGATGCACTGCGACATCTCGTGGAGGACGGCCTGGTCGACCAGGACCGCGCCGGCCACTTCTATGTGCCGACACCCGCCGAACGCGACGTGCTGGAGTCCTACACGGCTCGCGGCCTACTCGGCACTGCGCTCGTGCGTCGTCTGGCGGCACGCGGCGGTGGAGTTCCAGACACCGTCGACGCCCTGTACCAACGCATCGGACGCAGCGCCGTGGAGGACGAGCCACTGGTCACCGGGTCGCTGGATCTGGACCTCCAAGACGAACTGGCGCGCGCGGCGGACATGCCGCGTATCGAAGCGATGTTCACTCGTCTCACCCTGCAGATCCGCCTGTTCGCGGCCGCACTGGGGGTCACATATCAGCATCCCGTGGACGGAATCATCACCGATGACGGCCGCGTCCTGGAGGCGATCGGGAGTTCCGATCAGGATGCCGCGATAGCGGCGTGGCGCGAGAAGATCGACAACTGCATCAGATACATGGTGCCGCACCTCGGCCAGCGCAGGCGCTGACCCGGCCTGGTTGCGGCGCACTGAACCTGGCAAGTAGCTGGCAAAGGGTAGGTAAAGGTCTCGCTGGTTGTTCGCGGCGTCTCAGACTCACGCCACGGCTATGAGCACCGTCGCGGTGAGTGCAGCGGCCAGACCGAGCGCCTGGGATCGCCGGAGGCGCTCGCTCAGGAACACGATTCCCACGATCACGGGGAGGACTGGGTAGAGCGAGGACAAGACAACAGCGACGGTGACGAATTCGGTTCGGAGCGCGTACAGGTATGCGGCCAGCGCGGTCGCGGGTTGCCGCTTGATCCGTTCGACGTCTTCGTGCACCTTGGCCTTCGCACGCGTCGGGATGTCCATCGT